>JACQYX010000175.1 GCA_016207985.1 Ignavibacteriales bacterium
AATGTCTCCACGCCATCGAGCTTGCAGTACAGTGGGAAGTGGAAAAGCTGTACGGCGTAGAAGGTATGGGACCGTTTGAGGAGTTTTGAAAAGGTGATTGTTGTTTTTTTATGTGTGAAATAGTACTCTTGGCAAAAAAGTAAATCTTTATTTATATTAACATGAGATCTAAATCAAAACAATTAAAAAGCACTTGAAAAATGGCTCGATCAATACCAGCATTAGTTAATCCACAAATGCTCGTGTGGGCGCGGAATGAAGCAGGTTTTACTGATGAAGAAGTAGTAGAACAACTCAAACGTTCTGTCAATGAACTGCGGGCTTGGGAATCGGGTGAAGAAAAACCAACATTACGCCAAGCGGAAAGATTAGCCAAGATATATAAAAAACCTTACTCTGTTTTTACACTTTCAGAACCGCCGAAAACAACTCCGTTGGCAACAGAATATCGTCGGTTACCTAATGTTACGCCCGGTAAAGAATCACCTGAGCTTCGGTTTGCATTGCGCGACTTGCTATATCGCAGGCATGTAGCATTAGAACTTTTCGAAGAGATAGGGGAACTACCCGAAAAATTTTCTTTACAAGCAAAGTTGTCCGAGCAGACTGAAGAGTTATCACGTCGTATCAGAAAACTATTGCAAATTACTCGCGAGGATCAATTTAGTTGGCAGAACGACTCTCAATCATGGAAAGCGTGTAGGAATGCAGTTGAAGCACAAGGAATTCTTGTGTTATTATTCTCGGACGTTACACATGAAGAAGTACGTGGCGTATCATTATTCCACTCATTGTTACCTGTATAAAAATCGAAGAATTTACCGAACAAGTAGCTGGCGGGATTTTGATGCCAGAAGAATTACTTAAACAGGAACATTTAGTGCAAACAAGAATGCCATCATCAATGTGGGAAATAAATGAAATTCAGAGCATGGCACGTAAGTACAAGGTTACACCTTTAGCTTTTGCAACACGCCTTCTTATTCTTGGGAGGATGAATCCAGCATCTTACCGAAATTGGAAAGATGCGTGGAATGAATATTTAGATCAACATCCACCGAAGAAGGGTGGAATCGCAACACCGGCTGAGAAATCTCTTAACCGTAACGGTTTAACATACACTACGCTCGTTATCGATGCATTGAATATGGAAAGAATAACACCTGTATCTGCATCTAAATATTTGAATGTAAATTACCCTTACGTTGAAGAATTACGGCTTCACATTGCTCTTGGAGAACCACTACCAACATATAGGAGGAAGGGAGAATAATGTATTCTGTAGATACAAATGTTTTTATCGATTGGTGGGAAAGACGGTATCCGCCGGATGTATTTCCTTCAATACAGAAAGCCATAGAACAGCTTATTATCTCCAATAAACTCTTTGCTCCAATGCGAGTGAGAGAAGAGATAAATGATGTTGGTTCACCTGAACTTAAGCAATGGGCAAAGATGAATAAAACGATCTTTGTTCAACATGAAGAGGAATTACAAGAATTTGCAAATAAAATCCAATTTGATTATCCGGACCTCATTGATAACACAACGCTTGAAGATGAGGCAGATCGTTGGATTATAGCGTTAGCAAAGATGCATTCCCAAGATCACTGGATTGTCGTGACTCATGAGACACCATTTAAGAAGAAGCGTAAACCTGACCGGAAGATGTATATTCCAGATGTATGTCGATCTATGAATATAGAATGCGTCGAATTTCTCAAACTTATGAGAAAAGAAGGATGGAAATTTTAAAACCCGGTTTGGTGGATAGGTCAGTAGTACTGAATAAAATCTACTGAACGAAACAGAATAATAAAGCGGGGCTGGAATTGTTCGGGAGTAGAACTCCCTCACAGCATGGAGTCCGACTTCTGACTATACACTATCAGGATAGAAGTCGGACTTCTAATTTCTCACCTGGAAGGAAACCTCGATAAACCTCCGATTTCTTTCTTGTTTAAGCTTTGTAAGAAATCGGAGGTTTTACTTATTCACTTCACCAACTTAATTCTAAACGTCGTTCCTTTTCCAATCTTGCTCTCTTTGACAAAAAGTTTTCCCTGATGGTATGATTCAATTATGCGTTTGGAAAGACTCAGACCCAATCCCCATCCACGTTTCTTTGTGCTGTAACCGGGGCGGAAGATATCTTTTTTTGACTTCACATCGATACCTTTACCGGTATCTTTAACATCGACAAAAACAACGTCGCTGCGAGATGTTATGGAGAAAGATATTGTACCGGTATCACCCTCCATAGCATCGAGGGCATTTTTAATAAGGTTTTCGATGACCCACTCAAAAAGCTCGCGATTGATGTTGACTTTCGGATTGTCTTGAGTTTCGATGATGATATCGAATTCTTTTCCCTGAGCGAAGCGGGAGGGAAGGCGTTGCTTAAAATAATTGATGACCGACTCGATGACCTCAATCAGGTTTTCTTCTTTTAAAATCGGTTTCGAGCCGATCTTCGAGAATCGCTCTGTGATTTTATGTAATCTAAGAAGATCGTGTTCCATTTCGGAAATGGTCGCGAGTTGTTTTGGATTTTCCATTGCCTGATCTTTCATCATTTCAATCCATCCCATCAAGCTCGATAATGGTGTCCCAAGCTGATGGGCTGTTTCTTTTGCCATTCCTACCCAAATATTGCTCTGCTCACTGCGTTTGATATAACTGAATCCGATGTATCCAATAAGAATGAACATGCCCGCGACTATAATCTCGATGTACGGAAGCCAACGCAGTTTTGTAATTAACGTTGATTCACCATAATGAAGATGCTGTACGATGGAGTCGGTAGGTGTAGTTTTTAAAATAACTTTGATCGGTGGACTTTGTTCGTCAAGGCGGGTGATGATTTTCTGGAGAAATTCTTTTTGCTCTGCCCCTGTCAAAGTCGAATCTATTTCAACATTTCGAGCGATCAGATGATAATCCGATAACGGTTGATTCTTATCATCTGTTAGCACCATCGGGAAGTCGATAGATTGAATGACTTCATTAAAAATAAAGCTGTAATCCGATTGATCGGCAGGCATGTTTACGATGAACTCAAGAGAGTGCGCATACAGGTCGGCAATCTTCCGCTCTTTTATTAAAAGCTGCTGGACAATGGTATGTGTGTACAGTAACGTTGCCCCCACGATGATGATCGCTGTGATTAATAAGATCAATTTAATATTTGCAGATCGTGGCATCCGCATTTTAATGTCATCCAATCAATATAGTCTGGTCTCTGCGTGCACCTAACGAAATAATCTGAACCTTCGTTCCGGTCAAAGTTTCGATAGCATCGAGATAGCGCCGTGCATTTTCCGGTATGTCAGGATACCGTCTGATATGGGACGTTGAAGATTTCCAGCCGTCATATGTCTCATAGATAGGGACAATTTTTTCCAGAGATCGTACATCGGTGGGAAACGTTTTCAACACTTTGCCATTAAGTTTGTAACCTGTACAAATTTTAACCTTATCGAATCCATCGAGTACATCTAACTTTGTTACGGCGATGTGAGTTATTCCGTTGACCATTGATGAATAACGGACTGAAACAGCATCGAACCAGCCGCAGCGTCGCGGTCTTCCGGTTGTTGCACCGAATTCACCTCCAATTTTTCGTAATCGATCCCCCGTCTCTTCCTTTAGCTCGGTCGGGAATGGACCATTACCGACGCGTGTCGTGTATGCTTTGACGACACCAAGAATCGAAGTGACTGCCGTCGGCGGCAAACCAAGTCCTGTGCAAGCACCACCACTCGTCGGATTGGATGAAGTTACGAAAGGATACGTACCATGATCGATATCTAACAACGCGCCTTGAGCACCTTCGGCTAAAATTCGCTTTCCGTTCTTATGTTCAGAATTTAGATATAATGCAGTGTCTGTAATGTACTCATCGATTTGTTTATCAAATTCCTCATACTCTGATACAATTTTTTCAACATCGAGCTCAGGATCGCCGTATATCTTTTTTATGATTTGATTTTTCTCTTCTATGTTTCGTTTGAGTTTAGCAACAAACGTATCACGGTCGAGCAAGTCTGAAATTTTTATCCCGATACGCATGAATTTATCGATATATGCCGGACCGATTCCACGACCCGTCGTGCCGATTTTTTCAGAAGTTCGCTCACGAATCGTGTCGAGCAGTTTGTGATAGGGCATGATGAGATGTGCGTTGTGGCTGATGAATAGTCTTCCTTGAATGCTGATATTCATTTGCTGGAGCTGTTTGATCTCATCGATTAGTGCGATTGGGTCGATAACGACACCGTTACCGATTACACACTTAACGTGTGGATGAAAAATTCCGGATGGGATGAGATGAAGAACGTATTGTTTATCTCCAATGACGACAGTATGACCTGCGTTCGCACCGCCTTGATAGCGGGCGACGATATCGACCGAGTCACTGAGATGGTCGACAATTTTTCCTTTTCCTTCATCGCCCCATTGGGCACCGACTATAATTTGAACTGGCATATGTGTCCTAATAAATGAAAAACTCCGATGGAAAACAATTCATCGGAGTTTCAACCTAAACCTGATTCATTTGAATTTATTGGAAGCTTGCTATTGCTTTCTTCACAGTGTGGTGCAATTCGAAGACTGTCGTAAGTTTGGTAATGACGAGCAAGCTCTCTATTTTTTTTGCGGCGGCTGCGATTTTTAGATCGCCGCCGGCATTCCGAACCGTTGTAAGTGCCCCGATGAGCATACTAAGTCCGGAGCTATTCATAGATTCCACCCCCGATAAGTCGACTACTATCTTGCGTTTCTTCTTATCAAGTAACTGGTGAAGGGTATCGTTCAATGCAGTTGCATCGGGTCCGCCGAGCACGTTCCCCTCAAGCTCAACGACTATTATTCCGTCAACTTCTTTGGTGAACAGCTTCATATTTTGCTTTCTCCCCAAATGGTGTTAATTTTTTCCGTTGTTTATACTCGTTAAATTCAAGTACAATCGCACTCGCAATGAATATAGATGAATAAGTACCGGTTATTATGCCAATCGTCAATGCAAAGGCAAATCCCCTGTTGACCTCACCTCCAAACAAGAAGAGTACGATTGCGACAATAAAAATTGTGCCTGACGTAATGATTGTTCTGCTTAAAGTTTCATTCAAACTTTTTTTCATCAATTCCATCAAGCTGGTCGATTTGTATATCTTTTGGTTTTCTCGCAGACGGTCGAATACAACTACAGTATCGTTCACTGATAGACCGACGAGAGTAAGAAACGCAGCTATCATGTTCTGGTCGATCTCGAAGTTGGTATAAGGTGTTAAGCCATCGACGATCGAGATAACACCGAGTGTAATCAGCACATCGTGGAAGAGGGCAGCGACAGCTCCGACACCATAAATAAATTTAAATCTGAAACCAATATAAATAAGTATGGCGACAAGCGAAAATAGTACAGCAAGATATGCATCACGCCGAAGCTCGGCACCAACCTTTGCACCGATTTTTTGTTCTTCGAGTACCTGAGGATTAAAATTCGTAAAAGTCTTTTGAAGAGCTGCACGAATACGGTCGCCAACTACTGTTCCTTCGCCTAACGCTGAAGTGCGAATTAATACTTTCGTTGGCTCGCCGTAGGTTTTCAGCTCCGACTTTTCAAATCCCGCAGCGTCCATCATCGATCTAACCTCCCCGATATCGGGCGGCTGAGAAAATTCAACGATTAACTCGGTTCCACCTGTGAAATCGAGGCCATAGTCCAAGCCACCTTTTATTGGAATCGAGAGCATCCCGATAAAGATTACCGCGAGTGATACCGTGTACCACGTTCTTCGCTTTCCTAAAAAATCAATATTTGTCTTTCCAAAAAATCGCATTTAAAAACTCCAATAATAATATTATCCAAAATTTATAACTTTACCGCGCTCGGTCAGTATGTTGAAGATGACCCGTGTGATCACGATGGCACTGAACATACTCGCAACGATTCCGATCATCAGTGTCAGGGCAAATCCCTGAATAGGTCCACTGCCAAATTGATAAAGAATAACGCCGGTTATGAATGTAGTAACGTTCGAGTCGAAGATAGCAGTAAAAGCTTTGCTGTATCCCGCATCGATTGCAGCAGCGAGGGTTTTTCCCGTAACCGATTCTTCTCTTATGCGCTCGTAGATAAGAACGTTCGCATCCACTGCTACTGCCATCGTTAATATGATACCAGCGATGCCGGGCAAAGTTAATGTTCCTGCGAAACCAGCTAAAACTGCTAACACAAAAAGCAGATTCAAGAGCAGAGCCGTATCTGCCATTGTTCCACCCAATCGGTAATAAACAATCATGAAGAAAATTGTAAGACCAAAAGCAAGCAATGACGAGAAGATACCTTTCCGAATCGAGTCTTCACCTAATGACGGACCAACAGTCGTCTGCTGGATTATATCTACAGGTGCCGGTAAAGCACCTGCCTTAAGGACGATCTCAAGTAATTTTGCCTCGTCAACGCTTTCCATTCCTTCTATCTGTGAGTTGCCACCGATGATTTTCGTTCTGACAACAGGTGCAGAGAAGCATGCATTATCCATAATGATGGCAATGCGTTTATCGACGTTAGCACCTGTGATACGTGCCCAATCGCGCGCACCTTCAGAGTTCATCTCCATCGTAACGATCGGCTGGTTGTAGTTCGGGTCGATGGTAGCACGAGCATTTACGATTACACCGCCCGTTAGCTCGGGATTTTTCTTAACGGCATAAAGTGTGTAATATTTTTTACCTTCGGCGATGAAGCTATGCTTTGCCGACCACACGAATGACATGTCGCTTGGGATTAACCGCCTGATCTCAGGCTTATCGAGAATCCGCATCACTTTTGCTTTATTTTCCTCGGCGGTATAAAGCTCGCCATTCCAACCTTGATCCTGTTGAGGCAAAGTAGTTGCAAGGTAGAAAAAGGGATGTTCTTTCCGTGCCTGTTCTTCAGCTTTCAATTGATCTTCCGGAATTTGAGCAAGTGAAGAATCGAACAATGATGTATCTGCCTGTGCAACATCTTTCTTCGTTGTGTCCTTGGCAGCAATGGTTGTTGTATCTGCTTCGGTAGAATCGATGAGAGGTTTTCCCGCTAATGTTTTATCGATCGATTCGTACACTTTTGAAGTAATCTCGAGATCGGTCAAGAGTTTGAACTCGAGAA
Organism: Ignavibacteriales bacterium; assembly: GCA_016207985.1. Taxonomy (GTDB): domain Bacteria; phylum Bacteroidota; class Ignavibacteria; order UBA10030; family SZUA-254; genus JACQYX01. The sequence continues at coordinate 7,163 of JACQYX010000175.1, forward strand.
GTGCCGTGCCTTGCAATAGCTGCCGCACTTCGGCTTCTTTGCTGACACCCGGTAGCTCGACGATAATCCGTCTGCCACCTTGTTTCTGAATTGACGGCTCGGATACACCGTATTGGTCGACACGGTTTCGAACGATTTCCATCGCTCTATCGATTGCATTATCGGATTCTGAGCGTAATCGACTTACGACGTCGTCGTCGGTGTCACGGATATTCCCGTAATAGCGGCTCATCCTCGCTTGCTTCGCCTCGAATTTCGCTTTGAGAATATCAATCACGTCCTGTTCGCTTCCCAAAGCTTCGCTGCGGGTTTCTGCTAAGATTGCTTCGAAGAGTGAATCTTTATTTTTTGCTACGTCTTCGAGTAATTTTAATACATTTACTTCGAGCACTACGCGCATTCCCCCTTGAAGATCAAGACCTAACTTGATGCGCTTCATTCGTGCTTCACGAATATCGCCTTCATTCTGCTCAAGATATTTCAAGCTATCTTCCCCGACTAAGCTGCGAAGTTCTTTTGTGAACTTGTAGTCTTTATAGGTTGGATAGAGGAAATAGAGAGAAAGCAGGATAGAGGCAACTATGAAAATCAGCTTGCCACGATTTTTCTTCACGTAAAGTTCTTAACTCCTAAATCATGAAAATTGATTGAAAAAAGGTCAGTTTATTGGATTCTGAATTGAAAATATAACTGAATTTTTAATGAAAGTCAATCAAAAGATACGTTTGGTTATATTGATCCTGAACACTTTGATCCCCGTAAAGGATTCCAATGGAAAGCTATTATAGGATTGTGGA
>JACQYX010000180.1 GCA_016207985.1 Ignavibacteriales bacterium
ATCGGTCGGTGTATATTTGAACCAATTTGAGAACTCCGAATAGTTCGTCAATGCGATAGAAATAAGGTACGTTGAAATAGGATAGAGTGTTTTCCAATGGTGAGTTCCGGTTCCATCTCCGTTATCTACAACAGAAAGTAATTTACCATTTGATCCTACCTTAAAAGCAGAATTGCATGTTACAAATATATCGGCTGAGTCGGCTTTATCCATTGGGTGATCGTTGCAGGGCCACCAATCTTTTGAGCCGTACGGCTCACTTAACGACCAGACCCACGGTGTGCTGTTGTGAGAGCTGAATTCAAAACTACCGAAACCGCTGCTGCCCGGAACACCCTGATAAAAAACCTCGACCTCCATCAGATCACCGTTGTTATATGTTTTGTCGAGCGTGATATTGAACGATGAAGTGTTCTGAGAAAAACTTGTATTTACACCTCCGGCTTTTACCGAATCGATAGTGAGTGTGTTCATCAGATCGAGTGTTATCGAACTCTTGCCATCTTGTAGGCTCACTGCTTTCATTAAAATCTTCCCCCGCAGATATTCCGGCGACGTGGTGATTGTTAAATCGAGCCGATAATATTTTGCATCGATAGTCGATGTCAAAAGCGTCCGTTCGGGTTCTTGTTGGAACAGCTTCTGATACCGCATCAACTCTTGTTTATAAAGTTTCTCCCTATCGATATTAATATCTGTTTCTTGGGTGAACGAAGTATAAAATGATAAAATGGAAAAAACGATAAGTGGAAGAAGTATTCGAGGTTTCATAATAAAAATGCAGATGAATTTGAAGGAGTTAGTTTTTTAAAATGTAAGAAGGAAAAGGTTGAAAGTCAAAAAGTAATTTACGATGGAGAGAGATGGATTTATTGGGCTTCCCATGGAATGCTTACAGCTCAGGCATTTTTCAAAGCTTCCGCACCACTCACAATTTCGAGTAACTCTTTAGTTATGGAAGCTTGTCGGGCTTTGTTATACGATAACTGGAGAGAGCGTATCAAATCGGATGCATTCGTTGTTGCGTTGTCCATCGCAGTCATGCGCGCTCCCTGCTCGGCGGCGTTAGATTCAAGCAGCGCTCGCCAAAGCTGAAAATGGAGATGCTTCGGGATGATTGAATTAACTATCGCCTGACTCGACGGCTCGTAAATATAGTTAATTGCAGATTTCGGTGTTGATACTTCGGTTTTCGAGCTTGTAGGTAGAGATTGGATTGGAAGAATCTGCTCAATAACGATCCTTTGCTGGATTATCGATTTAAATTCATTATAGACAACTTCGACCTTGTCATATTCTCCAAGCATGAATCTTTTCACTATCTCATCGATTATAGATTGAGGATGACTGAAGTTTAAATCTTGATAGATACCGATGTAGCGATTGGAGATTTCGTAGTTGTTCTTCTGAAAGAAGTCGCTTCCCTTCTTACCGATGCAGACGAGTTTAACTTTACCGGCTGATCTCAATTCTCCATAGCTCGATTCGATATGTTGAGCTGCCGCTCTGTTAATATTCGAGTTGAAGGCACCGCACAAGCCGCGATCGGCAGTGATAACAATAATTGCAACAGAATTAATTTGCCGTATTAGGAAGAGCGGATGTGCAGTTAAGTCAGCAACATTTTGCAGGTGTGAGAGCAATTCTTTCATTTTCCGTGCGTACGGACGTGCAGCAATCACAGCATCTTGAGCGCGGCGCAGTTTTGCCGCCGCCACCATCTTCATCGCCTTGGTGATCTTCTGGGTATTCTTGACGCTGGTGATGCGGCGGCGTATTTCACGGAGTGTTGCCATGGACCTGATTCGTGCTCTTAACGCCGCTGATTCGCCGCCGTATTTCTCTCAGTGTTGCCATTACTTATGAAACTTTGAACGATGTAACAAATTCTTTAACAATCGCGTGGAGCCGTTTTTGTAAATCGTCGGAGAGATCTTTCTTCTCGGCAATTTCATCTATAACATCTTTATGTTTCAAGTTGATCAGCTCGAGGAGCTCACGCTCGAATCGCTGAACGTGCTGAATCGGAATTTCATCTAAATATCCATTCGTACCTGCGAAGATACTGATAACTTGCTGTTCAACATCCATCGGGATATACTGACCTTGTTTCAACAACTCGACCAACCGCGAGCCGCGTCGAAGCTGTGCTTGAGTAGCTTTATCGAGGTCGGAGCCGAACTTTGCAAATGCTTCAAGCTCACGATACTGCGCCAACTCGAGACGCAAACGTCCGGCGACTTTTCTCATCGCTTTAATTTGTGCATTTCCTCCGACACGTGAGACCGAGATGCCGACGTTGATAGCCGGACGAACACCTGAATTGAAAAGATTTGGCTCCAGGTAAATCTGACCATCGGTTATAGATATGACATTCGTTGGAATATAAGCGGAGACGTCACCCGCTTGCGTTTCAATTACCGGGAACGCTGTAAGACTGCCGCCGCCGAGATCTTCGCTGAGCTTCGAAGCCCGTTCCAACAAGCGTGAATGTAAATAAAAAACATCCCCCGGATACGCTTCACGTCCCGGTGGTCGCCGCAGCAACAATGAAACCTGACGGTACGACTGCGCATGTTTTGAAAGATCATCATAAATCACGAGTGCATGTTTGCCGTTGTCTCTGAAATATTCTCCGAGTGTAGCACCTGCATAGGGTGCAATAAATTGTAATGGTGACGGATCGCTTGCAGTTGCCGAAATAACCGTAGTATAATCCATTGCACCTTCTTCTTCGAGTTTTGCAACCACTTGAGCTACAGTCGATCCTTTTTGCCCGATCGCTACATAAATACAATACGCCGGTTTGATTCCAAGTTTCTTCGCCTCTTGGGTGTGAGTGAATTTTTGGTTGATGATTGCATCTATTGCAACGGCAGTTTTTCCGGTCTGGCGATCACCGATAATCAGCTCACGCTGACCGCGGCCAATTGGAATCATCGCATCGACCGCTTTGATTCCGGTTTGCAGCGGCTCTTTCACCGGCTGACGCTGGATAACACCGAGCGCTTTCCTCTCTATCGGTAAAAACTTTTCTGTCTTTATGGGTCCTCGCTCATCAATCGGCTGACCGAGCGGATTGATGACGCGACCGAGCATTTGCTCACCAACCGGCATAGAGGCAACTCGCCCGGTTCTCTTAACCGTATCCCCCTCTTTAATCAATGTGCTTTCACCGAAGAGTATACAACCAACGTTATCTTCTTCGAGGTTCAGCACCATACCGAAAACGCCGTGTGGAAATTCCACAAGCTCACTCGCCATCACTTTCGAAAGTCCATAGATGCGAGCGATACCATCTCCGACCTGGAGAACAGTGCCGACATCGTAAACATCAACTTCTTTCTCAAAACCGGAAAGCTGTCTCCGCAGTATTGCGGAGACTTCATCAGGTCTTACTTCTGCCATTCTATTTATCTCCTATTGAGACCTTTCTTATTATTAAAACTTATTTTAGTTATTTGATAAACTTATTTCTTCTGAAAATTTTCTACGCAGTAAATCTAATTGATGTTTTACAGATGCATCATAAACCGTATCATCAATACGAACAACAAATCCA
>JACQYX010000181.1:0-946 GCA_016207985.1 Ignavibacteriales bacterium
GTGAGAATCTGGAAAAAACAACCAGTAGGCGAATGGATAATCACACTGGAGATGATGAGCATTGACTAGGTTTTGAATCAGGGGTATTTCCTATTAATCCATTTGCAATAATAAGGGTATATCCTTTTAAATACTCACAACACCTAAACACCATCAGAAATATCACTAACCCCTTTAACTCCCCTCCTGTTCCAAAGTCTTTTTATAGCAGAAATTTCTCCTGCTTTAAAAAACTTCATCATATACATCAGCAACAAGAAAAGCACAATTAAAAATGTCTTCCAAAGGAAAACAATCGTTACTGAGTCGGAGAGCTTTTCAATAGAGATGAAATAATACAATGCTATTACTATCGCTACTGAACCCGCAACCTTAAGTAAGCGGCTAAACTCATAGCTCACAGGATAAATACGCTGGACAACGAAGTACATCGTCACAGCCATAATGAAGTAAGCAATAAATGTTGCCCAAGCCGCACCCAACATCCCGAACGGCGGTATAAGGAGAAAGTTTGCTGCGACATTCACCACCGCACCAACACCTGTAACAAACGGGGAGTACTTTGTTTTCTTTTCAATAAATATTCCCGCCGAAAGATTCGTGGAAATGCCGAGGAAAACGTAACCAAGGAGAACAATCGGAATAATATTCAAACCGCTCCAGTAACTTGGCCCGATGATGTGCCGGCCGAATATACTGATCTTTGCAATATCACCAATGAAGAACGTCAGCATCAGAAATATTGCCGACATAAAAAGGACAAGATACGTCAGCACACGTGCGAAGATTCCTTTCGCATTCGCTTCTTTGGCTGTCGAAAAATAAAACGGTCTCCAGGCATAATCGTACATTGAGACAATAAGCATCATGAAAATACCGAGTCGGTAATTCGCCTGGTAAATACCGACCGTTGCGTCGTCCGTGAGTGCCCGTAAAATCGGACGGT
>JACQYX010000181.1:980-2578 GCA_016207985.1 Ignavibacteriales bacterium
AAGCCGAACTTCATCAATGATTTCCAGAGCGGTAAGTGGAATTCGATAGTGAGCTGGCGAAAAATTGTCGGCAACAACATTATCACCGTTATTGCGGAAGCCGTAAGTCCACTTATGAAAACGCCGACCACACCCATTCTAAATACGATCAGAAGTACAAGGTTCATCCCGACGTTGATAACGATATTGAGAAACTTTATCGATGCAAAAAGCTTCGCCTTATGCTCCATTCGCAAAGCTGCAAAAGGAATGATAGCGATTGCATCGAAAGCTAAGATTCCTGCAGTGTATAGAATGATCGATTCATATTGTTTTGGAACATTGATTGCACTTGCCACCGAAGATGAGAGAACGATGACGACCACCGAAAGAAAGATCGATGTGCTGAATAATGAGATGAACGGCGTGCTGAAGTTTTGCTTCACCGTCCCGATCTCCAGAGTCGACGAGTATTTAAAGTACGCTGATTCCATCCCGTAAGAATATATTACATTTACGAAAGCAATTAGAGAATAGAGGTATGCAACGATGCCATATTCACCCGGTGCAAGCACATTTGTATAGAACGGGACAAGAAGAAAATTGAGAAAACGACCGAGTATGGTACTGATTCCATAGATTGCAGTCTCGGTACCGAGCCGCTTCAATTGTTGAAACATTTATGAAGTTTTCTGCAAGTGAACTACTTTTAGGGAAATGTCCAGAGCTTTGGGTGAATGTGTCAGAGCACCGATAGAGATGAAATCTACACCGGTCTCTGCAATTCCACGAACGTTATCAAGCGATACATTACCAGAAGCTTCGACTTCGACAGCGTGATTAACAAGCTCGACTGCCTTCTTCATCTCATCCAGAGTGAAATTATCGAGCATGATACGATCTACACCTTTCTGTTCGAGGACTTTTCTGACATCGTCGATATCTTTTGTTTCGACTTCGACTTGACTTGAGTACCTCTTTTGTCGAAGGTAGGTATTGTGGCAATACCACTCATCCGCTGAAGAATATTAAGAACCGTACGTTCGGTTTTTAGAATGCTGGCGAAGGGTCCATCCACAGTTGCTGCTATTTTACTCTCTTCGATGTACGATCCATCTTTGGTAAATTGCTTGAATCTTAGATCTGGATCGATATATTGGAATATCATCGATGCGACTTCCAAGCCGGCAATTACACCAGGTTCCTTCACTAGAATGTCCCCATGACCAAGGAGATCGTTTGGGACAATAGAATCCGTTGTAACATCGCCTAAACCGATGTCTTCGAGGATTGCATCTTCGATTAGATGACTAAGTCTGCTACTGTTGAGTTGTTCGTTCATTTTTACTCCCTGATTGTTCATTATCGTCAACTAACATTATTGGAATATCGTTTTTTATCGGATAAATCTTTCTACAAGACTTGCATGTTAATTTCTCAAGCTTAGGTTCATATAGAAGATCACCATGGCATTTAGGACAACATAGAATATCGAGTAATTCTTTCGGAAGCATATTTCATCCATTATAGTTGTTTTGATTTCTTTGTCGAAAACTCACTCGTAACTACGCGGAGAAATTGATTGGGTGCACGAGTTGATTTTCCAGTTTTTGCATCAA
>JACQYX010000182.1 GCA_016207985.1 Ignavibacteriales bacterium
AAACAATATAACATGGTTCAAGCCCACCGATAATATTATTGTTAATTTCTGTTTGAAGATTAATAATTTTTGATTTAGCTGTTGATAAGGAATCATTAAGAGACTTAGTTTCTCGTTTACTTTCTTCTTGAATATGAATAATCATATCACTTTTTATCTTCAATTCCTCCTGTGCTTTTCTTGCTAGACTATCACTTTCTATTTTATCATATACAGAAATGTATCCAGAATAAAAAGCTATGGCAATGCCAGTTAATATCGCTAAAAATGTATAGCGATTATATGAATTGCTTTTACCATTACTCTTGTTATCTTTGCTTTTTTCAAGAAAAGAAATTATTGTGCTGATGATAGCAATTATCGATCCTATTATAAGTATGACTAATGCACTCATCATAATATTATCTCAAGCGATATAACGAATAACAACTAAATTGCCGCCCTGATAACTTTCAAATTGTGACCTCTTACTCTTTTGGTTTCTCAATTGGCCCTAACCATTCGCCTTTTACGACTTTATTTTCTATCCATCTTTCTGCAGCTTTATTTTGTAATCACCTGTTGTAAAAACATTATTTAAGGCTTTTTCTTGTGGGGCTTGAGAAAGATATTGGGAGATAATTTTACCATGAGAAATAAATGCCATTAAGATCAGAATGATTAATAGATTAAATTTCATATTAATATCGCTCCCCCTCTGGTGGTTCATTTGATTAATCATTTAAGAAGAGTTTCAATAGTATTACGTAGGGTCTCAAGCTCATACGGTTTGCTTAAGAACTCGTCGGCACCACCCTGCATCGACATAATTGAGTGCTTCAAATCGGCATATGCTGTAAGCATGATTACTTTTACTGCCGGCTTTCCCAAATCCATCAACCTTAGGCATTCTAATATCGAGTATTGCCAGATCAAATTGACTCTGTTTCAATTCAGAAATTGCTTTTTCACCATCATCAACAGCTTTGACGTTATATCCGAATGATTTTAGTTCTCCCTCCAGCATTTTCCCGAGTTCAAGGTCGTCATCTGCGAGCAGAATTCTATTTTTTAACAAGTGATACCCCTTCCATATTGTTGTCCAAAAGTCTTCTTATATTAATGCGGTAATTTAACAAGAAATCTGTCAAGTATCAAGCTATATTATCATCGTTCCTAAAATGCATATTTGATCATTTCAGCCTTGCGATATTCTCCTTGAATCTTAATAGCACCAAGTTGGGAATTAACTATACTCTGCATTCTATCGCGCATTCAAGGACGCGGATTTCAAAAAGATCTCGAAGATCTGAGGATGTTTCTATGTCGGTGGTGGATTGTTTGGTTCGATAATCGCTACGGTAATTAAAAATCCCGTTTCAGTATTGCGATTTGTAAGGAGGACACAAATCGCTACCAAAACGGGAATCATCATTAATTGACCACCAATCAACTAATCCACATCTATAATGTAACATTTTACCCATTTGAGTAACTTGATCTCAGTCAAGCAGTGTGTTTCCAAACATGCCAAACTGCCAGTGGCTGGGGAATATCGAGATATTCATCCGTATTTTGTATATTAATGACACTTATGCAAAAGGGCGATGAAGTAATACTAACGATCGAGAGTCTTTCCGGAGACGGTAAAACCGTTGCCCGACGTGATGGATTGATATTTTTTGTTGAGGATGCTGTCCCTGGTGATAATGTGTGCGCCCGGATCTGGAAACTCAAAAAAAAATTTGCTGAAGCACGCGCTGTTGAAATTATAACTCCATCGCAGTGTAGAGTAGAGCCGAAGTGCAAACATTTCGGCGTGTGTGGTGGCTGTCGATGGCAAAATCTAAGTTATGAAGCACAGTTAGAATTTAAACGTCAACATGTCATAGATACGTTCACTCATATCGGTAATTTCAAAAATCCGGATGTTCATTCAACGATAAACTGTTCAGCTCCGTATTTTTATCGGAATAAAATGGAGTTTACTTTCTCAAATTATCGATGGTTGTCAAAGGATGAATATCAGAGAATCGAAGAACGAGAAACCGAAGTTGCACTGGGGCTGCATGTCCCTGAGCGTTATGATAAAGTTTTAAACATCGAGGAATGTTATCTTCAATCCGAGTTGAGCACAGCCATTCTTAGAACTGTAAGGGAAATCTGTCAAGTGTGGAATCTTTCCGTCTACTCTACGGAAACTCATGAAGGTTACTTACGGCATCTTATTATTCGAGATAGCAAACGAACGGGTGAAGTGATGGTCAATTTAGTCACAACATACGAATGGGAGGAAGCTATGAAAAATCTAACTCAACTCTTGCTCAAACAATTTCCCGAAATAACAACTATCGTAAACAATATTACGGATCGCAAATCGTTGGTTGCATTTGGTGATCGGGAGAAGATTTATCATGGAGTGGGATATATTACCGAGAAGTTGGGAGATTACTCGTTTCGGATTTCTGCGAATTCTTTTTTTCAAACAAATACAATGCAAGCGGAAAGGTTATATTCTAAAGCGAAAGAACTGGCTGACCTTCAATCGTCTGATGTTGTGTACGATCTGTATAGCGGAACCGGTACGATAGCTATTTTTCTTGCTAATGAGGTCGACAGGGTCATCGGCATTGAAGTTATTGAAAGTGCAATTGAAGATGCGCAGCGTAATGCAACGGATAATAATATATCGAATTGTTACTTTCTTCAAGGAGATTTAAAAAATCGATTGACAAGAGATAACTCGTGGTTACTGGAACATCCAAAGCCATCGGTCGTTGTGGTTGATCCACCGCGCAGTGGAATTCATCCAAAAATTGTTGAGAGTCTTATTAAACTTGCTCCCTCAAAAATCGTCTACATAAGCTGCAACCCGGCGACACAGGCTCGTGATTCAAGACTGTTGGCACAGGGAGGATATTCACTTGGTATGATACAACCGGTTGATATGTTCCCCCATACCGATCATATTGAAGTTGTGGCTTTATTAACTTTATAAGGGCTTTCTTCCCATGAAGATTGTTGCCGTACCGAGTGATAGTATGTGTGCATCCGGTGCACTGAAACCTACTCTTCTCATCAGTTCTAAAAATTCATCCTGCTCTGGGAAACATTCGATTGATTCTGGCAGATACTTGTAAGCAGTATTATGTTTTGAAATTATTTTGCCAACGAAAGGGAGCAATAATTTTGTATGGAGAGTATATAATTGTTTGATGAGCATTCGCTTAGGTCTTGTCAATTCGAGTATGACGGCAATCCCGCCGGGTTTTAGGACACGAAACATTTCTTGGAGCGCTGTATACTTATCTGAGAAGTTACGAATGCCGAACGCAACTATCGTTCCATCGAAGATTGCGGGTTGCAATGGTAAGTTATGAGCATCGCAAGAGATGAGATGTAATGATGGTATCAGCGAGTGAGATTTGATTTTTTGTTGGAAGACTTGCATCATATTAAAAGAAAAATCGGTTGCAACGATGTAACGCGGTTTGATTCTAAGAAGCTCGAAAACAACATCACCACTGCCCGCAGCGATGTCGAGGAATATTCCTCCTTTTTTTTCTTGAAGAAGCGTGACAGCACGTTTTCTCCACCAAGTATCCAATCCAAAACTGATCAATCGATTTAAAAGATCGTATGTTGGTGCGATTTCATCGAACATGTTACGGACCGATTTCGGATCGAATTTTATGACTGTATCAGGTGTTTTCATCGATAAAAATTTCCTGAAAAAAGGCTTGAAAAGCAAATCAAATCTAAAATTGTTAAGATAATTATAAATTAAATCTTGCTTTTTATTTATCTTTCTCGTATGTTCATCATGATAAAAACTCATGCGTAAAAGATTAATACAATATAATTTACTGCTGAGTATCGTATCCCTTGCTACTGTGGGTGTTCTTGTGGGTGGCACGTCGACGAAGAGTATAGTTGCCACACGAGTTTCCACTACGCCAACTATTAATGGCGTGCTTGCAGAGGAGGTTTGGCGCTCAGCAATTCCTATATCAGGCTTCCAGCAATATGAACCCGATGAGGGGGCAATCGCAACTGAAGTAACGACCGTTAAAATTCTATATGACGACGATGCACTCTATATTGGCGTCATGTGTTATGATTCCGATCCCAACAGTATCGTAGCGCAATTAAGTCGTCGTGATCGTACTGTACAAGCAGACAGATTCTCTGTTATGATTGATTCGTATAACGATCAGCGCACTGCTTTTTTATTTAGCGGTGCAGTATCGGGTGTTCAATCGGATGGTGTACTTTCACACGATGGATTGGTTTACGATGTTCAGTGGGATGCAGTCTGGGATTTTAAAGCAACCACCAACAATGAGGGTTGGTCGGCAGAATTTAAAATCCCCTATAGCGCACTACGATTTTCTGCTCAAGATAGTGAATACGTCTGGGGTATGAATTTCAGGCGGTTCAATGCACGCAAGAAAGAAACTGATGAGTGGGTTATGGTAGCTCGGAAAGATGCACCTCCGGGCACGATTTCTTCAGTATCAAAGATGGGAAATTTATCAGGCATAGTTAATATTCATCCTCCACTTCACATCGAGCTATTACCATATCATGTATCAAAGACTAGCTTCTTAACGAGAGGATCACCTTTTCCACTTCAGAAAAGGTTCACACCGAATATCGGTCTTGATTTAAAATACGGTGTTACAAGTAACTTTACTATAGATGCCACAATAAATCCAGATTTTGGGCAAGTCGAAGTCGATCGTGCAAAATTAAATCTAACAGTTTTTGAAACCTTCTATCCAGAGAAGCGACCGTTTTTCCTTGAAGGATCTCAGATTTTTTCTTTTGGGAATAGTTTTGATAATCGACCGATGCTCCTTCTGTACTCACGACGAATTGGTAGACAGCCATTGGCATATAGTTCCTTATCTAGTTATGAAAATTTTTATTTAGGGTATAATGCAGCTTTCTATGAGAAACCAGAAATAACTACAATTTTA
>JACQYX010000183.1 GCA_016207985.1 Ignavibacteriales bacterium
CAGGCAACGGTTGATGATATTGCAGAAGTTCTTGCTGCTGCCAATGTAAAGAAAATTCTTCATGATTATTTTGAGGAAGGTAGAGGAACCGATCCTATTTTCCATTTCTATGAAACGTTTCTGGCTTCGTATAATCCTGAAGAACGTGAACGTAGAGGGGTTTATTATACACCGGAGCCGGTTGTTTCGTACATAGTTCGCTCGCTTAATACTATTCTTAAAGAAAAGTTCGGGCGTGGGGACGGCTTTGCTACACAAAGCGTTACGGTGCTTGATCCTGCTGGCGGGACATTGACATTCCTTGCAGAGGCAGCGAAGCTTGCTGTGGAAGAATTTGTTTCAAAGTACGGTGATGGCTCGCGCAGGAAATTTATTGAAGACCATGTGCTGAAACATTTTTATGCTTTCGAGCTAATGATGGCGCCGTACGCTGCCGGGCATTTGAAGATGGGCTACCTCCTCGAAGAGTTGGGGCACAAACTTAGCGGTGATGAGCGTTTCCAGTTTTATTTGACAAACACACTGGAGATGGAAGAACTTGCACAAACTTCACTTCCGGGGATGTCATCATTATCTGAAGAATCTCATCTTGCGGGACAGTTGAAAAAGAAACAACCCATTCTCGTAATACTTGGAAACCCTCCATACTCCGGACATTCCGTTAACAAAGGCGCGTGGATTCCGGAGCTAATCAAAACATATAAAAAAATTGACGGAGAGCCACTCGGCGAAAAGAATCCGAAATGGTTGCAAGATGATTATGTGAAGTTTATCCGCTTTGCCCAATGGAAGATTGAACAAATCGGAGAAGGTACGATTGGTTTTATTACGAACCATAGTTATCTCGATAACCCCACATTTCGCGGGATGCGGCAGTCTTTGATGAACTCATTCGATGAAATTTATCTTCTTGACTTGCATGGTAATTCACTAAAGAAAGAAAAAACACCAGACGGCTCAAAGGATGAGAACGTTTTCGATATTCAGCAGGGTGTTGCAATCGGATTGTTTGTGAAGAAGAAAAAGCACAAAGGTGAGAAGAAAATATTCCATGCAGATTTATGGGGACTGAGAGAACAAAAATATAAGAAGTTAACAACTGTCAACTTCAAGACGGTAAAATGGAAGCAATTAAAACCAAGCTCACCTTTTTATTTGTTTGTGCCGAGAGACGAAAAACGCTCACTCAGATATCAAGCATACCCGAGCATACCTGAGATCTTTCCGGTTAATAGCGTAGGGATTGTTACGGCAAGAGATCATCTTTCGATTCAATGGACTCGGCATGATATCTGGACAACGGTTAATAACTTCGCATGGTTAGATACAGAGATTGCTCGTGCGGCATACCATCTCGGTCAAGATGTCAGAGATTGGAAGGTGGAGTTAGCCCAAAATGATTTGAAAAAAAGTGGGCCAGAAAAAGAGAATGTTGTTCCGATTCTCTATCGTCCTTTCGATATAAGATATACTTACTACACTGGACGATCAAAAGGTTTCCATTGCATGCCTCGGGGGGAAGTCATGCAACACATGCTTAAAGATAACATTGGATTGATAACTGTAAGAAAAGCACCACCAGACAGTCTATTTAACTACTTCTTTGTCTCTGAAAATATAATAAGCAATGGATCAATCAGATCGGATAATCAGAGTATAGATACATTTTTTCCGCTTTACATTTATCCAGAACGTAAAAAAAGCAGGTCCGGTAGCGGGATACCTCTGATGTTATTCGAACCGGAAGTACCTTACGGAACAGGTAAAAGAGTTCCTAATATTGCTACTAAGATTATTGAAATGCTAACATTGACATACAAACGACAGCTAAGTCCTGAAGATATATTCTATTACATCTACGCAGTGCTATATTCCAACGCTTACCGCCAGAAGTACGCAGAGTTTTTGAAAACGGATTTCCCGAGAGTACCGTTTTCATCAAGCTATAAATTGTTTAAATCATTAGCAGAAAAAGGAGACGAACTTGTTGCGATTCATCTTCTAAAATCTAAGAAGCTTGCCAAACCAATTGCCCACTGTGAAGGTGAGGGGGAGAACAGAGTTGAGAAAGTAATATACGACGAAAAAAAGAAATGTGTATATTTTAATCCGTCGCAATACTTCGCCGATGTTGCGAAAGAGGTTTGGGAGTATCACATCGGTGGCTATCAGGTTGCGCAGAAGTGGTTGAAAGATCGAAAAGAAAGAGTTCTCTCATCGGAAGAAGTGAGCCATTATTGCAAAGTTGTTACTGCATTGGCTGAGACAATAAAAATACAGGAAACACTCGATTTGTTGTTTAAAGACGTAGAGAAAAATACTATATGAAAATTGGTTTTAAATTACCAACAGCTCAATCGATATTAAAATCAATGCTCCTTTCTATCGTGTTAATGGCATCTTTTTACTGTGCCGGCATCCGATCCCCATCCGGTGGTCCGCCTGATACAACACCTCCTGTTATTGTGGAAACTTATCCTGAAGCAGGTACATTACACTTCAACGATAACAGGTTCGCATTTTCTTTCAGCAAATATGTTAGCAGGAGGACATTACAAGAATCGTTTTTCATTTCCCCACCGCTCGATGAGTTTACATTCGAATGGGATGGAAAGGACGTGGAGATATTCTTCAGCGATTCGTTGCGAAACAGTACAACTTACATCATCACGATAGGTACCGATGTCACAGATACGAGAAACAACCGACTCGCTATGTCGTTCTCGCTGCCGTTTTCAACCGGTGATAAAATCGATTCAGCTTCTATCGCCGGTGCAGTGATAGATGAAAAACCTGAGGGAGTGATGATCTTTGCATATCCTATCGAAGCTCACTCGCTTGATACATTAAATCCTATACAAACAAAGCCGACATATTTAACACAAACGGGAAAAGATGGATCGTTCCTGTTACCATATTTAGCTTTTGGTACTTATCGGGTAATCGCTATCAGAGACCAGTATAAAAATCTTTTATATGATCCACAGATTGATGAGTATGGTGTATATACCTCTGACATCGAACTTAATCCTTCAAAACCAGATCGCACTGATCTCCAGTTTCGATTGACAAGTGAGGATACTGCCCGACCATTCCTCTCTAGTGCCCGCTCACTCGATAAGATACATGTCTTAATGCGTTTTAGTGAGTCAATAGATATTTCGAGTCTAACTATCGATAGTATCACGATCCTAGATACACTTTCAGGTGATCAGCTAAATGTCATGGATGCCTCATTCGTAGAAAAATCTCGTAAAGAAGTTCAACTTGTTACAGATCATCAGGAAATTGGAAGAACATACCGAGTTAAAGTAGTGGGGTGTAGGGATATTTTCGGGAATCAGATTCCTACACAATTAAATATCGCTGAATTTATTGCTGGAATCACTCCAGATACGAGTCTGCCAAAATTCGATATTCTCAACGTTAGAAATAATTCCGCGAATGTCCCTATCGATGACAGTATTCATATTTTGTTTGACGAAGCCGTTAAGAAAGAACCATTCGAAGAAGGATTTAGATTACAGGATTCCTCGAAAGCGAATATTAAAGGAGTATTCCAATGGTTGAGCTCGGCGGAAGTATATTTCATTCCCAATTTTCAATTATCACTTGGAATGTCATATACGCTTAATATTTCACTCGATTCAGTCATCGATTATGCTGGTAATCGTTTTACCGATACGACATTCACGCTTAAATTCCAGACGATTGAGGAAAAATTATTAAGCGGTTTAAGTGGAACGGTGAGTGACGATATTCAAGCTGGATCTGGACGCATCGACATCGTAGCGAAGAATGTTGTGAAGAAAGAAAGTGATTCTTATATGCAGCGAATCGATGGACCAGGCAATTTTAAATTCAAGTATCTTGTAGAAGGGAAGTATGTTCTTACAGCTTTTCGTGATACTGACAGCAACGGTGTTTATTCTTACGGGAAGCCGTTTCCTTATGTACCTTCTGAGCGATTTATTATTTATCCCGATACATTAAAACTGAGAGCACGCTGGCCACTCGAGGGTGTCTCGATTCATTTTAAGTGAGAGTTCTAATTAACGCCTTGGTTCGGGTTGTTTTTCAGGCTCGATGAAAATCTCAGGCGGTCTGGGTGGGGGGTTTTTAATTATTTTATCAGGTACGATCCATGCATCTTTATAACCCAAACCTACCAACCTTCTGACCATTAAGTTCGCTTCTGCTCGATCTTTGAAATTACCGATTCGTATCTTATAATAAGGGGCATCATAGACGACGTATGACCATTCTTCGGGTAATAAGCTTGTGATTTCATCACGTGCTTGATTTGCCTGATCGATTTCTGGAGTGAAGAGAATCTGTACCCGGAATCCGAGTATCGTTTCTGGTGGTGCAATAGTGATTACCTTTGCAGCTTCGATTGCCTCACGTTCCCGTTTCTCCTCTTCGAGAACTAATTGGATGTCTTCATCATAGACTGATGGATCAAATGTTTTTTCGTACTTCACTAAAAATTCTCGAAGTAATCGATCCGAGTCATCCTTCTTTTCTATCTCCTTAGTAGTTTTACAACTAACAAGAAGAATAACAAGTAGGTAGGATATAAAAGTCCAACGAAAGAAATTATTTTTGAGGATTCTCTGAAACCCAGGCATCTTTATAATCATCAGGATATTTAGTCGCCATAGCATCACGAAAACTTCTGGCTGAATCTTTTGATTCAAAGTCACCAATCATGACTTTGTAGAGCTGATCTGTTTCATCATAATTGGTATAGACGTTCATGTTGAATCTTTCTTTGGCTAACGATGCAATCCTATCAGCGTTATCGGGCATTTTATATGCACCAATCTGAACGGAGAATTTCCCTGTCGGTATCGTTGTCTGTTCAGATTTTGA
>JACQYX010000184.1:0-6100 GCA_016207985.1 Ignavibacteriales bacterium
CACTATGTCGGAAGGACATTCATTCAACCGATGCAGGATCTCCGAGAGATGAAGGTGAGAACCAAGTTCAATACTGTGCGTGGTGTGCTATCTGGCAAAAAAGTCGTGATCATCGATGACTCAATCGTTCGTGGTACTACTTCGAAACAATTAGTCAGATTGATTAGAAATGCCGGAGCGAAGGAGATTCACTTCCGTGTAACTTCACCGCCTATTCGATATCCGTGTTATTATGGAATGGATTTCCCTGATCCCAATGAATTGATTGCAGACCGCTGTAATGGTGATGTTGAGAAAATTAGGAAGGAGTTGGGTGTTGAATCCTTAGGTTATTTATCCCTTGCCAATCTTCTCGCTTCTGTGCCGCGTGATAAAGGTGAATCATATTGTACTGCATGTTTCAGCGGTCGGTTTCCTACATCGATAGAAAATGGTGTTTCGAAAGAGGAACATGAGATGTAGACGGTTATGAAAGAACGAATCTTAACGGTCTCAAATTTATTGAGTATATCACGTATCGTTCTAATGATTCCTGTTGCCATCCTTCTACTCATCGATGATCCAGCGAATAGGTGGTATGTTGTGGCATTAATGATAATCGACACGTTGACGGATACATTCGATGGTATGCTTGCGAGAAAACTCAATCAGGTAACCGACTTCGGTAAAATGCTGGATCCGATTGCAGATAAGATCGCTATCTGCGTTGTCGTAGTGATTCTTCTAATTCAAAGCAGGTTACCGCTGTGGTTTGTTGCGATCATTATATTACGCGATCTATTAATATTAGCGGGTGGTATCTACATAAAGAAAAAGAAACATATCACACTTCAATCGAATAAAACCGGGAAATGGGCAGTGACGGTTATTGCTTTCATGATCATCATAACAGTAATCGACTTTGATGAATTATTTTGGCTGGAAGAAATATTCCTTTATTCGGGTGTAGTCATGTTGTTTCTCTCATTCGTGCTTTACCTTAAGCGTTTCTTCGCTGAAATTCGATCGATGAGCCCTGATATTCAAAAAAGAAATTAAATTTGAAATCTCCATTATAAAGAATAAAAAAATATCATGGGCTTTTTTGATAAATTAAAATTAAGCAGACTTAAGGAAGGTCTGGCCAAAACGAGAGAGAATCTTTTTGGTAAAATCCAAAAGATTATTACCGGGAAGACACGAATAGATGATGAGTTACTTAATAATCTTGAAGAAATTCTAATCGCGGGTGATGTCGGGTTTGCAACAACGATGAAGATTATCGAAGATATTCGCACCCGTGTAAAAAAAGATGGTTATGATAATCCAGCCGATCTCGACAAACTGTTGAGAGAAGAAGTTCAAAAGCTTCTTGTGATAAGTAATGCCGAAGAAAACAATCCGTTCATACTTCCGACGGATGATAAACCTCACGTTATTATGATTGTTGGTGTGAATGGAGTAGGGAAGACTACGACGATTGGGAAGTTAGCATACAATTATCGGACTGCAGGAAAGAAGGTATTAATAGCAGCGGCTGACACTTTCCGCGCTGCTGCAAATGAGCAGCTCGAAATATGGGCACAACGTGCGGGTGTTGAAATTATTCAGCAGCTTCGAGGTTCCGATCCTGCGGCTGTTGCTTATGACGCACTGAAATCGAGTCAGTCGCATGATGATGATGTTCTGATAATTGATACCGCGGGTCGTTTGCATACAAAAGTGAACCTGATGGAAGAATTGAAAAAGATCAAGCGCGTACTCCAGAAATTGGATCCCAGCGCGCCACACGAAGCTCTGCTCGTTGTTGATGCATCAACCGGACAGAATGCGATTCAGCAGGCAAAACAGTTCGGCGCGGCTGTCGATGTTACCGGTCTTGTTCTTACGAAGCTCGACGGAACTGCCAAAGGCGGTGTCGTTCTCGCAATCAATAATGAATTGAATATACCGGTGAAATACATCGGAGTCGGAGAAAAAATCGATGATCTTCAGCCGTTCAACCGTAAAGCTTTTATTGATGCACTTTTTGAAGTCAAGCAATGAGATTGAAGTTCCATCCTATTGATTTGCGCTTGCGTCACACTTTTACGATCTCCAGAAGCTCAAAAGATACCGAGCAATCGGTAATTGTAGAAATAGAGCACGACGGAATTATCGGTATCGGCGAGGCAGCACCGTCAGAACGTTACGGCGAATCAAGAGATTCGGTCGTTGCGTTTTTAAAGAAAGTCGACCTTTCCGAGTTTAATGATCCATTCCAGATCGTTGACATTTTAGATCGGATAAAAATTTTAGCAAAGGGGAATACCTCGGCGAAGGCTGCTATCGATATCGCACTACACGATTGGCTCGGGAAAAAGGTTGGTCTTCCTCTTTGGAAACTGTGGGGACTTAATAAGGAAAAAACACCGCTCACCTCGTTTACAATTGGAATAGATTCCTTAAACGTCATCGAACAAAAGGTGAAGGAAGCTGAGCCATATCGAATCTTGAAAGTGAAGGTAGGCGTTCCGAACGATCAGGAGATAATCAAAACGATACGAAAGGTTACAGATAAAACTATCCGCGTAGATGCAAACGAGGGATGGAAATCGAGGGAGTTAGCACGTGATAAAATTCTATGGCTGGAAGAGCAAGGTGTAGAATTTATTGAACAGCCAATGCCTGCGAGCGATTTAGAGGGTACTGCATGGGTAAGAGAACGTGTACACATTCCGATTATCGCTGATGAAAATGTAATACAACTGTCTGATCTACCCAATCTTCAAGGTGCATTCGATGGAATCAACATCAAGTTGATGAAGTGTACAGGTTTACGAGAAGCGATGCGTATGATTCATACCGCAAAAGCGATGCATATGAAAATTATGTTGGGCTGTATGATCGAAAGCTCGGTTGGTATTTCTGCCGCAGCCCAATTAGCTCCGGTGGTCGATTATGCTGATCTTGATGGGAATTTGTTAATTAGTAACGATCCCTACCTTGGTGTTGATGTTCAAGATAGCAAACTGATATTGAACGACCTTTCAGGATTAGGAGTCGTCAGACGGAAAGAGATAAATAGTTAAATGATTCAAACCATTAAAATATTACCCGAGAGCTTAGCGAATAAGATTGCTGCCGGTGAGGTAGTTCAGCGCCCGGCCTCTGCAGTTAAAGAGTTGGTTGAGAATGCTATAGATGCCCACGCACGATCACTCTCGATCTTTATTAAAGATGGCGGCAGATCGCTTATTCATGTTATCGATGATGGTGATGGAATGAGTAAAGAAGATGCTTCTATCGCTTTTCATCGACACGCAACGAGTAAAATTGCAGCGTATGAAGATTTGGAGTGTATACGAACATTAGGATTCAGAGGTGAAGCACTGGCTTCGATTGCTGCCGTCTCGCAAGTTGAGATGCGTACAAGAATGAATCAATCAGATGTCGGCACCAAGATTAGGATCGAAGGAGGTACAGTATCAGAGATATCGGATGAAGCATGTGCTGTCGGGACGTCTATCCAAGTGCGTAATCTTTTTTATAATACCCCAGGCAGACGTAATTTCTTAAAGAGTGTCAGTACAGAATACCGTCATATATATGATGTTGTTCAGAGGGCAGCGATATCCCATCCCGAATTGAATTTAAAATTCATCAGCAACGATGAGACGATCCTCGATCTTCGATCAGATTCTCTTCACGAGAGAATCGCTCAGATATTTGGTACAAAGCTTGCCGAATCTTTGATTTATTTTGAGGAGAAGAATGATCAATTTGGGCTGAGCGGATTTCTTGGAAAACCTGAGTATTCAAAAAAAGGGAAAACTGAACAATATCTTTTCCTCAATAAGCGATATATCGTTAGTCGGAATCTCAGTTATGCAGTTTATCAAGCCTATGAGCATCTTTTGGAAAAAGGGTGTTTTCCACTTTTTGTCCTTTTCATAACACTTGATCCGAGGAAAGTCGATGTCAATGTTCACCCGTCGAAGATGGAGGTTAAATTCGAGGATGAAGCATCGATATATCGCGCTGTCCTATCGGCAATTCGTAAAGCTCTCTCTTCTTCTGATTTGATGCCTACTCTAAAGATCGGTGATGATGATTTTTCGAATGCAAGACTTCAATTTCAGAATCGATCGATCCCATCGAAGCCAGATGCAAGAGATTGGAGTCAGTTATTTCGAGGAGAAAAACCACCGATAGAGGTAGCTCCTAAATTAAAACCAGAGGATGATTTCAGTGTCGATTCGACGTTGAAATCAGGACAGGAAAATCAGCTAGAAGTTCAATTGAGTGCGAAGCGGCAAGCTGCACTTTGGCAGATTCATAATAAATATATAATCTTACCTGTGAATAATGATCTCTTGATTATCGATCAACATGCAGCCCATGAACGAATTTTATATGAGCGAGCGCGAATTCGGTTTACACAGGAAGGGAAAAAATCTCAGCAGCTCTTATTTCCACAAACTATCCAAATGTCATCGAGTGATGCGGCCATCGTTAAGCAAATACTGCCCGATCTGGAAAAGTTAGGTTTTACCATAAAAATATTCGGTCAATCAACAATTATCGTTGATGGTGTTCCGCCAGAGATTAAACCCGGGAAGGAAGGAACAATCGTCCAAGAAATCATCGATCTCTTTAAAGAGGATGAACAGCAGATTAGGGTAGAGCCGAGTGAGCGGCTCGCGAAATCATTTTCATGTAAGGCTGCCGTTAAGGCAGGAGATCCTCTCACGGATGCCGAAATGGAATCTTTGATAGATCAACTTTTTAAAACGGAAATTCCTTACGTATGCCCACACGGCAGACCGGTCAGCATAAAATTATCGCTTTCGGAGTTAGACCGAAGATTCGGTCGAACTTCATGAATAATCAAAATCTAAAATAGGTTGTCCAAAATTACTTACTGAGCTTGACAAAACATTCCTGAATAGTTATCTTGGTTTTAAGACAATTTCTGTGTAAGAAAAATGATAATTCGCTCGATAGCATTAATTTTTCTGATTCCTTTTTTTCCCCTATTAGCAATAGGCATTTGTCGATCTTCTAAACCTCAAGACGACAAATCTTCCGAATCGGTAAATTTGAAAACAGAAAAACATTCACCTTTCCGATTACGACAAATAGAATTACTATCGAACGGTAATAAAGATGCAGAAATAAATCTAATTCATCGAAAAAGTAAGACATCACACTATCCAAATACCGTCCTGTATCAAAATAAGAATTTTCAAAAGGAAGGAATATATGAAGAGTCAATTTATCCAACAGAAAGCGAAGACAAATTGGTTGGGGCTAAAAGGACGACTAATAAAAAGAACATAGATACCCGCATATCATATGGTAATGACAATAAAAAAATACTTGAAGGAGATGTTCATGAGGAGTGGGTTCAACGATATGCTTCCAATTCTTTGCCTTCTGATGATTACTCGAATGCGATCGCTGTTGATAATATTGGAAATGTGTATATAACGGGTGTCAGCTTCACCTCATATAGTGGTGCGGATTATTTTACGATCAAATTCAACCAGCGAGGAGATACTCTGTGGTCGCATCGCTTCAACGGCTCCGGGAATGATTACGACGAAGCAACTGCAATTGCTCTTGATAGGAATGGGAATGTATATGTTACAGGATACAGCTATGGAGGAACAACCGGATACGATTATGTAACGATAAAATATACAAACGATGGTATTATTGAATGGATACGCGATTATAATTCTCAAGATGATAGCACCGATGTTGCCACTTGCCTCGGCATCGATTCACTTGATAATGTATTTATATCCGGTTATTGTTATAGCCGAGAAACAGATTTCGATATTTTTACAATAAAATATAATTCGAAAGGTAACATTCAATGGACTCAGAAATATAATGGTTCTGATAATAATACCGAAGGCACTTTTTCAATCTTTGTTAATCCTGACGGGCAGATATTTATCGCAGGTTATAGTAATGGAGAATACAGTGGACTCGATTGCATTACTTTATGTTATTCACCTGAAGGGGACCTAAATTGGTCTGACAGATATTCATCTCCCGGAAGTGGAACGGATGTCGCTACATCCGTTGCGGCGGATGGTGGCGGTAATTGTTATACCACAGGATTTAGTGC
>JACQYX010000184.1:6174-7084 GCA_016207985.1 Ignavibacteriales bacterium
GACGATTCCGTACACGGCTCGGATATTGCCACATCGATTGCAGTCGATCAATTTGGAAATGTGTATGTCACCGGATCGGGTATTGCCACAAACGGACTATCTGATATGACTACTGTAGCGTATAACCCTATCGGTTATCAAAAATGGGTTGCCAATCATGATGGCACAGGGAATTATTCAGATGGTGGTACGGCAATAGCGATCGATAATAATAACTTAAAGATATTTATAACCGGTTACACTAATTATCGACTGGGAGGTTATCGGGATGCTACCACGATCAGGTACAACGACGACGGTACTATATCCTGGCTGATGAGATATGACGGCACATCGGGTGGGGATGATATACCGTCAGCATTAGCCCTCGACAGGAAAGGTAATGTTTTTGTTACAGGTAGCAGTGAAGGCGTTAGGTCGTCGTATGATTTTTTTACACTCAAGTATGCATCGTTCGAAACTGACCAATGGCCCACACGTTTCAATAACGGGTTCGGAAATAATTGGCTGAACGATATGGTAACTGATCGATGGGGGAATGTTTATGTATGTGGTACGGATTCATCTCATTTTATAGTCGTAAAGTATGATTCAACGGGAGTAAAAAGATGGTCTACCCAGTTCGGCAGCAAACGAAGCAATCCGACGGATCTTACAGTCGATGATTTTGGAAATGTTTTTGTCACAGGATATACAAACGGACCATCAAATAATCTTGATTATGCAACGGTCAAGATTAATCCGATGGGCGATATTGTGTGGTCGGTACTGTATAATGGGACTGGTAATTTAGACGATATGGCATCAGCAATTGCCGTCAGTGACCAAGGTAATGTTTATATCACTGGATCGAGTTATGGTAACGGCTCAAAGACGGATTATTTAACAATCAAATACAATTCACAGGGGA
>JACQYX010000042.1 GCA_016207985.1 Ignavibacteriales bacterium
TAACGAATTTCTGTTGCAGCTTTTCAGCATTCTCTCGGATCGAGAACGCACCGATTTGAATTGCCCATTCTTGTCCCTGTATCCGCGGCAGCGATCGGTTGTAAGTAAGATTCTCTTGCGATAATCGCTCCTGTCTGAGATAACCGGTCGTAAGATAAGGTGAGCCGGGGTATTCAGACTGTAATAATTGATAACTCCTCTCGGCATCACTCGGGCTGCCGACCCTCATATGATATTCGAAAAGGCGGGCAAGAGCATCATCTGCCCACTCACTGCGTGGGAAGCTGTCGACAATTACATGGAAACATCTCAGTGATACATTCTCGTCTGATGATATAAGACCTTCGATATATATTATTCCCGCCGACCTCGGTATCTTCTTTTTGAGGTCGATGATTTTAGATTGAATAAGGTCGCTTTGTCCCTCAGAGACCAGCCTAATGTATTCGAATATTTTCTTTTCATAAACCTGGGCAGTGAGCGACTGAAACATTAGGAGGGAAAAAAATAGTAATACAACACAACTACGGAACATCGATCTAATTTTCATTCGAAATCCTTTGACGTTTGAAATCCCTTATTTGAGGCAAAAAATACAGTTTTTTTTTTTTTTTTTCAAATGTAAAACATATATAAAGGACTGAAAGGTAATAATTAATAATACTTATTTGAATTATTCCTTCATTTTTATATATTAAATGCGTGAAATTAAATAAATCACTCATGATAAAATCTTTTGATTAGGTGTTTCACAAAATAGGGGCAACCAATTGCAGAATATAGGATATTATTCTAAAAACTTACCGAATCAGACTCCGGATTCAGTGCGTGAAATTTTTCGGCAATGTCTGAGGCAAGCCGATAAATTTATCATGGAAGGGAAATTCGAGCAAGCGAAAGAGCAATTAGCAGAGGCAAAAAAGATCGATTCAAGAAATCCGTTCATTATCGCTTTCGAAGAACGGATCACCTTGTTTGAAAATAAAATTTCATCGCCGCCTGTGAGACCTCAAGAAGCATCGATAAAAGGAACCGAGCAAAAGTCAGCCAAATTGCCATCGACAAAAAAATCTTACGAACAAGAACAAGTCACAAGAGAACAGCTTGAGCAGAAGCTTCGACAGCAAATTGAGACAGAGTTCAAGGCTCGTTTTACGCATGAATTACGAAAGGCCGAAGAGCAAGCTGCGAAAATTCTCGATGAGGAACGAGAGAAACTTGAGCACCAGCGGCACACGTTAAAAGCGAAGTATGAACATCAGTTGAATGAAACCCGGAAACAGCTTGAACTCGAATACCAGCAAAAGTTAGATCAGGAAATTATTGTCGCTGAAGAACGGTTGGATCAGAAACATCAAGCTGAGCTAGCATTCATTGAAAATGAAATGAAAACTCAGCTCATGAAACAATATGAAGGTGAGATTCAGAGTCTTCAAAATCAATTGCAGCAAAGTCAGAGTGAAAGACTCGAAAACGAAAGAAAAGTATTTCAAGAACGAGAGCAAGTTTTAAAAGATCAATTTAACCAAACGTTGGAAGCAGAGCTTCGGAAAGCGGAGGAAGCACTTAAAGAACAGCAAAAGACAAGACTTGCATCGTTGGAGAATGAGATCAAAGAACAACTTACCCAACAGTACGAATCGGAGAAGAAAACCCTCTTAGAACAAACTAAACTGGATACTGTTCTTGAAAGAGAACGAAAAGCATTGAAGGATCAGGAAATTTATCTCAAGGCGCAATTTGATCAGAGACTAGTAGAAGCATTAAAACAAAACGAAGAGCGTTTAGGTAAAAAACGTGAAGCCGAGCTTTCAGATATTGAAAATGGGTTGAAGAAAAAGCTCGTAAAACAATACGAGGGTGATCTTACCAAGCTTCGTGAGCAGATGAAGCAAGAACAGAAAGAGATATTAGAAAAAGAGCAGCAATCATTCAGAGAAAGTGAAGCAGCATTACAAAAACAGTTTGACGAGAAGCTCGTTCTAACGCTAAAAGACAACGAGGATCGACAACGTCAGAAACAAAAAGAAGAGCTTGAAGAATTGGAAAGTAAGGTAAGAGCACAGCTTGCAAAAAAACATGAAGAGGAGCTTAAAATTCTCGAGCAAAAATTCGAGACAAAAGAAAAAGATCTTCTGGAAAATGAACGTAAAGCGTTCAAGGTACAAGAAAAACAACTCAAAGAACAGTTCAACCAAAAGCTCCTTGATGCGTTGAGGAAAACTGAAAATGTTTTTCGTGAACAAAACATTCAACAATTGCAGATTGAGCGAGAACGGATCGAACAGGAATTAAAGGCAAATTACGATCTAAAGTTTTTCACCGAGAAAGAAAAATTACAGCATCAGCTTAACGAGCTACGGACCCAGCTTGAAAATTCATATCAGATAAAACAACAACAATTACAGGCTGAGATAGACAAACGGATTGAGGAACAGCTTGCCGTTCTGCGACAAATAGAAGAAGAGAAGTATGCAAAGGAGCGGGAAAATCTTAAGGAGGAGATAGAGAAAGACCTTAAGGAAAGATATGAACGGCAACTTGTCCGGGAGCGAGAGCGCATTCAACGTGAAGCCGAGTCAATAATTGCTGCAGAGAAGAAACGGCTCGAGGAAGAATATGAAAAGTTGATCCAACAGCAAAACGAGCAAGTCCAAAAGCTACGCTCCGATTTACGAAGCGAGATGGAGCAAACACTCCTCACCCGCCTTGAACGGGTGGCACAAGAGTACGATCATAAAATGGAGCTGCTCGGAGCGAAGATACCTGAAGAAAAAGAAAAACGTTTAGCCCTGTATCAGGAAAAAATGCAATCTTGCTATCAGGATGGACAACCATCTGTCGAAGATGCAAAAATGTTAATGAGACTTAAAGAGCTATTTGAGTTAACGTTCGATGAGCACTTGGCAATGGAATCGGATGTGCGGCTCGATCTATACGTAAAACATGTCGAGAAGAAGATTCTTGCAGGCGAGATAAATGCACAAAACGTAGAGGCGCTAGATAGTCTAAAGCAACAATTCAATATCACTTCAGGGGAAGCGCTTCGCCTCGAGCCGTTCATTCTTTCCAGTTTTCAGAAACTTGCATCCAAAGGCAGACTGCTGGTTGTCGATGATGATTTAATGTTACTTAAGGTTTTAGAGGATATGCTTACCGGCTGTGATTATCAGGTGGTAACCGCACCCGACATAAATACGGCAGTCGAGAAGCTCGGCTCGACATCGTTTGATTTAATTTTAAGCGATATAAAATTCGGCGTTGATGATCTTGATGGTTTTAAATTTTTCAGTATAGTGCAGGAACAGCCTCACCTGAGAACGATTCCTTTCGTCTTTATGAGTGCACTAAAAGATGGTGTAATTATTCGCTCCGGCGTTCAATTGGGTATTGATGATTATATTACTAAAAACTATTCAACATAAACGATTTTATAAATAGAAAAAGAGAGTATGTCATACTTTCCAGTTTCGGCGGCTTATACTGCAGTTAATTTTTTACTGGCTCTTATTGTTTATCTTAAATCGCATAAGAACCAAATTACAAGGTTCTATTTTTTTTGTGTCAGCTGCCTTGTTGGTTTTGGGATCGCAAGTTATATTCTCTCCAAGATAACTCAACCACAACTCTTTCGCATTCTTGAAAGCATCGTTCTCTTTCTTTATGCTTTGTTCCCCTTCTTTTTTATTCACTTTATTACTTTTTTTGTCAGACAAAAAGAAATCTTAAAATCCGTCAGCCTGAATTATGCTATTTACTTTGCGGGTTTATTCTCATACTCCGTGCTTCTCCTTGGATATATTCCCAAGCCCATATCACCTAATGGAACGATAACCCAGACCGGATACATATTTTATGTCACATGGATGTCGGTGTTTTTTAGCATCGGGATTGCGATGTTATTCGAGATCTCTCGTGAATTTCGACAGAAGATATGGAGAGCAAATTTCGTGTTTGTTGCATTTATTCTTTTACTTCTGATACTGCCCGGACCATTCACGGATTCATTTTTCTTCGGCGTGCTGCGTTTAAGCGTTGAGTGGTACTTTTATTTGTGCACCTTTGCGCTTTTTGTTGTCGTGTATTTTATATTTCGACATAAAGTAGGAATCAACCCGATAAGCGATGCACTCAAATCGGCGCTTGAAGTTATGAATGATATTTTCATTACAATGGATGAAGCTTTCAACATAGAAATGATGCGGGGAAAAGCCGTTGGTGATGTTTTAGGATATAAAGAAAACGAGTTGCTTCGGAAATCATTTATTTCGCTAATTGTCCAGAAGGACTACCTTACCGAGTACCGTAACTACGTTTTACAAAAAAGGATGAAGGAAAGCTATTTTGACGCTGATTTGATTTGTAAGAATGGCAGTCAGATACCGATGAATTTTTCTTTTACTCCCATTTTTATCAATGATGTGCTTTCAAAGTAAGTTGGAGAAGATAATTGAGATAAATTCAAATGCAGTGAAGCGAGGATCGAAGCTCGTCCAGCAAATTCTGACATTTGCCCGTAAAACGGAAGTGCAATTCATTCCTCTTAACCTGAATATAATTATTCAAGACCTCATAAAGATGCTTGATGAGACCTTTCCCCGAACGATCAGAATTGTATTAAACCTGACGCCACAGCTTCCATATATATCGGGAGATCAGAGTCAGATAAATCAAGTCCTAATGAACTTATGTGTGAATTCACGGGATGCTATGCCCGAAGGGGGCACAATTTCTATTTCCACTTGTGTGGCAATGGGATGGGATGTCAAGAAAAAATATTCCGATGCAAACTCGGATTGTTACATTCAGATCACCATAACTGACACAGGCCATGGGATGGATGAAAACATCAGACATCGAATATTCGAGCCGTTCTTCACAACGAAAGAGTCCGGTAAAGGAACGGGATTGGGACTTGCAGTGGTTTATGGTATTATATCATACCACCGCGGATATATCGATGTTGCAAGCGACATTGGTGTAGGAACGACTTTTTCTATCTATTTACCCGTCTCGCTGGATGGTCAGATACAAATCGAACAATCGGATGAGATAGATATAGAGCTTTTGAAAGGCACCGAAACACTTCTTGTAGTAGAAGATGAAGAAGTTTTATTACAATCTTTTTCTGCACTTCTGACAAACAGTGGATATAATGTTATCCAAGCAAAGGACGGTTATGAAGCGGTCGAGTCGTATAAGAAAAATAAAAAGGATATCGACCTTGTAATAATGGACATTGAGCTTCCCAAATTGAATGGGTGGGATGCATTGGCTCAAATGAAAATCGAAGATAATGAATTAAAGGCAATTATTTCCAGCGGCTATCTCGATCCAAAAATAAAATCAGAGAAAATGGTCGAAGGTATATGTGACTTTATTCATAAACCGTACGATCCACCTCTCATTTTAAAATCTATTCGGAAAGTACTCGACGCGAACAAATCTTAAATCGCCAAGATTCCTTTTCCATACCTCATGTTGTTTTTTAACGCCCTTATGTTATATTTCCATTTACACTATAATTTATCATATAAATATTTGGAAATCGTTAATGGCTCTACTGATTAAAGACGGAACAATATTGACGGCAAATGAAAAGGGGAATGTATTATTTAATACATCGATAAAAATAGAAAATGGTTTGATCCGTGCAATAATTCCACAAAACTCTCCTGAAACATTCGATTCATCAGATGTTATTGATGCTCGGAACTTTGTTATCATCCCCGGTTTTGTTCAAACACATGTTCACTTATGCCAGACACTTTTTCGAGGATTAGCCGATGATCTTCCGCTGCTCGATTGGCTTCGCCTGAAGATATTTCCAATGGAAGCGGCGCATAATAAACATTCGATGTATCTGTCGGCGCTTCTTGGTATCGCAGAGTTAATTAGATCTGGAACGACCACAATTATGGATATGGGCAGCATTAATCATGAGGAAGAAATTATTCAAGCAATCGGTGAAACGGGGCTCCGGGCATTTGTTGGAAAAGCTATGATGGATGTGAACGATATTTATCCGCGACTGAAGGAATCAACAGTCGATTCTTTCAGATCGACGCGCGATCTGGCAGAGCGCTGGCATAATTCATACAACGAAAGAATTCACTATGCAGTCGCACCGCGTTTCGTTTTATCGTGTTCAGACAAACTCATGAAAGATGCCCATGAATTAATCCAAAACTATCCCGGGATGCTTTATCATACTCATGCCTCCGAGAACAAAGCGGAAATTAAAAAAGTGCGTGAAAGATGCAAGATGGATAACATCGAATTCCTACATCATCTTGGATTGCTATCGAAACATTCTTGCCTCGCACATTGCGTTCATCTTAATGAAAATGAATATACACTTCTCAAATCGACCAATGCCAAGATAGCGCATTGTCCGTCGTCGAATATGAAACTCGGCTCAGGGATTGCGAACGTTCCTAAATTGTTGGATATGAAAATCACAGTTTCACTCGGCGCCGACGGTGCACCATGCAACAACACTCTGGATATATT
>JACQYX010000185.1 GCA_016207985.1 Ignavibacteriales bacterium
CGGTTTTACGATTCTTGATAAGCCGTCTAATTCATATATTTCTGATTATGAAGTAACAGAAGTAACATTCCGCAAATTAGCTTCATCCGAAATTGATGAATACGTTCAATCCGGTTCCCCAATGGATAAAGCCGGGGCGTATGGCATTCAGGATGATTTCGGAGCTGTGTTTATAGAAAAAATAAATGGGTGTTTTTACAATGTAGTTGGATTTCCGCTCACAAAGTTTTATCTTGCACTATCGAGATTTCAGAAACAATTAGGACTTTTATAGGAATCAAATATGGACAGAAAAATAAGAGTGTTAATTGCTAAGGTTGGGCTTGACGGTCATGATCGAGGCGCTAAAGTAATTGCTGCCGCACTTCGAGATGCAGGTATGGAAGTGATATATACTGGACTTAGAAAGACGCCTGAGATGGTCGTTGAAGCCGCTTTGCAGGAGGATGTAGATGCGATCGGTGTGAGTATCTTGAGCGGTGCACATATGACAATATTCCCAAAGACACTTGAGCTAATGAAAGCGAAAGGACTTAAAGATATTCTTCTTTTTGGTGGAGGGATTATTCCCGATCAGGATATCCAAGCTTTAAAGAAAATGGGAGTTGGAGAGCTCTTCACACCGGGTTCTTCGACCATTGACATTGTTGCATACGTTAAAGAATGGATCAAGAAAAATAGACCAGAGTAGTCTCTGGTTACAGCATATCTTCATCAAGCCAGATTTTTGGCTCAACATGAATAGATTCTGTTTCTTCTTCCTGTGCTTCACGCGCTTCTAATTTCACCGACTTTGTCAGGATATATATGCCCTGTGAAGAGAATCCAAACAAATCGTCTATCGAAAATATCGCATGAAAATCCTTCTCGCTGAAGAAGTCTTCGAACTTTTTTGCACATTCATCGAGACGTTTTAAATAGTATGGAACGTTTTCGTCAGGGAAATTCGGATCCCATTCATCGGCTAATTTGCAATTCTCGAATCCTTTTACTCCCGTTTCAGCACCAGTAAAATAGTACGAAACTTTATCTCCAACTTTCCAGCTCATTCCCGATTGAATCGCGACTTCATAACAAGCAGAACGATTTCTTTTCCCTTCTTTAACTTCATTTATATAATCATCGTAGCTATCTCGAAGTGTTTCGGTGCGTGCGAAGTCTTTGACCGATAGTCGATGTCCATCAATCGATTTATGATAGGATACATAAGAATCATGTACCTTATCGAAATCATTATTTAACAACGCTTCGATACACAGCTTGATGAAATCTCTGCCGTATTTTTCCATCGTCCTTGAAATAAGTGAAGAACCTTTCACGATCACACGACCATCATATCCGAGAAGTGCGTAATTTTTCTTTTTATAACTCAACATGCGCTCATAACGTCCGTTAATTTGGAGTTTAATCCCGGATGGTAATTGAGCCGCAAACGCTTCGATTAAATCCACTTCATCTTTTTCATCGAGAACTGTCTTCGGAGGAACAAAATAAACACCATCGGTATCGACTTCAATTACTTTTCCTTCCGATTCAGTTATCCGTGAAATTAATTGACCAAGGATAATCTGACCCGCTTGAGCAACAGAATCTGCGGCTTTATAATCATTAAAGAGTGCCTTGCTGTATCCTAAATATCCATAAAAAGAATTGATGAGAGTCTTGAATGCGTGTTGGAGATTCTCAAACTTCAGATACTCGTTTTGATTACTCGCTGCTTCCATTTTCCGTTTAGCGTCGAGACGTATTTTTATAAGCTCATCGAGTAATGACAAAAATATACCGAGCTTCTCAGTTTTCGGGGTAATCTTTTCATTTAGCATTATTGACGGATATAGAGATTCAACATCGACATCGACGACTGGACCGAGCACCCCGGTATGGAAAATGTCTGTATAGCCGCCTAAAGTTTGAGTACCGATTTCCGGTTTTGGAATAGAGTGTTTTTGGCGAATATATTCACGTAGCAGGAGTGACTCTATCTTTGCTGATGTTCCTAAACGCGCCACAGAGCTGTAATTGAACGGAAGCATCTGTGTCAGGAGAAAAACACAAGGTGAAAGGTGATCGCTCAGCATTCCGGTTTCACGAGCATCATCGAGACAGTAACGCATCAATTTATCCGGTTCATTCTCCCAATGCCAAGTAATCCGATCGGGTTGGAGATAGACCCGATCTTTTTTTGTGAATCCAAAATGTTTAGCAGCATTCTTAAGACTATAATTTTCAAGTGAGCGGTTTGCAGTATCATATGATTGTAATAGCAGTAGTGTGTCAATGATTTGGCGTCCTGCGATTTCGTATGGTGTATAACCAAGCGATCGTTCTGCATACGAGAGCCGGGTATCGACGGGATGGGGAGTGGAGCCATCGCGTCCGATATCCATATCCACCGACATCATTTCACAACGCGTCAGAATATATGGCAGATCGAATCCAAAGATGTTATGCCCTTCGATTACGTCAGGATCTTTTTCTCTTATTAGATCAACAAATTCTTGTAATAACTCTTTTTCGCTTTTACGTTTTGCATGAATTATATGTTCCCATCCCCGATTATCGGTCAGTGCAATCACGACGATCTTATCTTCGAGCCGATGCGGATTGCTGAATTTGAAACCACGTTTAGTCAGCGTTTCGATATCGATCTGCAGTCGATAAAGATCTTCAAATTTCATCCCCTTGAAAAGCGTACGACCGGTTTGCTTAAGAAACTGAGCTATTGGATCGGTTCGCACGTGCAGTATCGGAAGATCGGTGTAGGAGTAAATTTTGGATGGAGCATTTTCGTTATAACGATCCAGAACGAACCGAATGGCATCCCACATTTCCAGCCAACTTGTAAAGGCACAAAGATAGCGGAAATAGTTATCGCCATTTAGTTCTTTTATCCAATGCTTTTTCGGATAATCCTTTAGATACTTTGGACTGACAAGATAGAAGAAAGGGTAGAACTCGACTTCACTTGTCGTAATCTGATCATGACTTTTTATATACATCCGCACAGAGTGGTCACTCGCAGGATGTACTGCTATAATATTTTCCTCTGAGTTAGAACCGTAAAGTAATTGGTCCATCACAAAGAATTTTTACTTTTTCCGAATCCGTTCCAAGAATGGTTCGAACAAATCTAAGGGCAACGGGAATATAATCGTAGAATTTTTATCCGCTGCAACCTCAGTAAGTGTCTGCAGGAAGCGTAATTGGAGTGCAATTGGTGTCTCACTAATGATCCTTGCGGCGTCTGAAAGTTTCTGACTTGCTTGAAATTCTCCTTCAGCGTGAACAACCTTCGCTCTGCGTTCACGCTCAGCTTCTGCTTGCTTTGCCATTGCACGCTGCATTTCAATCGGTAGATCGATTTGTTTCACTTCAACATTTGACACTTTGATTCCCCATGGCTCGGTGTGTTCATCTATGATCTGTTGAAGCATACGGTTGATTTTATCCCTTTGTGCAAGAAGCTCATCAAGTTCAGATTGACCTAAGATACTACGGAGGGTTGTCTGTGACAATTGTGAGGTTGCAAAGAGATAATTCTCGACTTCTACAATAGCTTTTTCTGGTTGAACAACACGGAAGTACAAAACCGCATTAACCTTTATCGAGACGTTATCTTTGGTGATAATATCCTGCGGTGGTACGTCGAGCACAACCGTGCGAAGACTTACATTCACCATCCGATCGACAATCGGAATTAAAAATATAATACCCGGACCCTTGGCAGCGATAAGACGTCCTAAGCGGAAAATTACACCTCGCTCGTATTCTCTGAGTATGCGAACGGCATTGGATAGTATGATAATAGCAAATAAAAATAATATGGTGATAAAGATCGAGAATGATTCCATATGTTCCTCCATATAGAGTTATGATTCTAATTTACGAACTGTTAATTTAAGATTTTCAATTCCTTCAACTTTAATTTTAGTACCCCGTCTCAAGTTTCCATCGAAACTGATCGCATTCCATATTTCACCGTGGACTTTCACTACTCCCTCGGGACGAAGATCGTGTGTGACTTCACCAATCTCGCCTACAATGCCTTGTATTCCAGTCGTTGGTTTTCGTTTTTGAGCTCTGATGCCCATACCAATTGCGAATAGGAAAAAAACAAGTGTCAAAATCACCGTTATGATGATGACTTCCCATGAGACCGAGACAAATTCAATGAGTGAATCCGTTTGAAATAACATGATAGAGCCTAATGCTAATGAAATTACACCACCAATTGTAAGCAGACCGTGGCTTACGATCTTAATTTCTAAAAGAAATAGAACAATTGCAAACAGAATCAATGCCAAGCCGGCATAGTTTATCGGTAGTGTATGCATCGAATAGAATGCGAGAACGATACTGATGAAACCAATGATTCCGGGGAGTATCGAGCCCGGATTATAAAGCTCGAAGAGTAGTCCGTAAATTCCGAGCATCATCAGGATGTAAGCAATATTGGGATCGCTTAATATATCCAATATTTTTTGCTGGAACGATTTTTCTGTGATTATTATCGCAGCTTTTTCAGTATGAAGAGTCATCGACTGCTTAGAGGTTTGAATTTCTTTACCGTCAACTATCTTCATTAATTCATGAAGATTTGCAGCGATAGTATCAACGACGTTTTGTGACAGTGCTTCTGTTTCGGTGATAGAGATACTTTTACGAACTGCATCCTCAGCCCATTGGATGTTACGCTGACGTTTCTCGCTAATAGTTCGGATGAAAGCTGCAGCGTCGTTGGTTGCTTTTTCCATCATCACCGAATCTTTCTGATCGCCAAGGGTCACGGGATGCGCAGCACCGATATTTGTGCCCGGTGCCATCACTGCAATGTGAGCAGCGAGTGTTATAAAAACGCCGGCAGATGCCGATTGCGAGCCTGCGGGTGAAACATAAACGATGATTGGGACGGGAGATGTTAGAATATCTGTAACAATAATACGGGTTGATTTCAATAGACCGCCCGGAGTATTCAAATTTATTACAAGACATTCAGCGTTCTCTTTTTCTGCTTTTAAGATCGCTTCGTGAATATAATCAGCGGATGCTGGATTGATTGCACCATCGATTGTAATCACGTGAACCACAGGTTGCTGTGTATTCGCAACATCTGTGAGTAAAAGAAAAGCAAATATGTATGTAAGGAGGAAATACAATTTAGGATCTCACATAATAGTTCGATCAATATCTATCAAGAAACAAACATATGCGGAAAGGGTGGGATTCTCCGCCAGAGGCGGATCAGCCTTCGGCTGAGAACCCACTCTCTGCCTTGTGTAAAAAATTGTCGAGAAACTTCCTTCCCTGTCCAGATTTGAGAAAGATTTCTCTTTTCCTTGCAGTATGTTTTTCTGTGTATGTTTCATGATAAATTAACGACCACGGAATACCCGATTTAGTAAAAGTTGTTTTACCAGCATTGTGCTCTTTGAGTCGCTTATTTATGTCTTCGGTCGAGCCAACATAACGCTTTTTTAGTTTGGTACTCCATAAAACATAAACATAGTACATGCGGAAAGGGTGGGATTCGAACCCACGGACCGCTTTAGACGGTCACACGCTCTCCAGGCGTGCCAATTCAACCACTCTTGCACCTTTCCAGCTTTCACTTGAACAAATATAGGGTAATTTCCTGAAAAAGCAAAACGCTATATTTCCAAACTTTGTCGAAGATTAATTTTTGTTTTCAAAATTATTATTATCGATTAAAATTTTGAGTTTTAATATTAAATAAGTTATATTTGAACAATATATTTTGAAACCTCTTCAAAAAATGCTCACTTAATTAATGTTACGTTTTAGTTCTACTGTTCATCTTTTTTATTCCATTCTATTATTCTGTTTGGTCTCGACATCTTCTAGTCAGGAAATAGATGATCTAAAAAAGATAACGGATGATATTGAGAATAAATATACCACGATTGGGAGTATTGGTCTAACGATCACAAATTTTGGTACAATCGGTACGCGAAATTATTTCTGGCCCGACCAACCATCATGCGAATATCCTCGCGGCTCTCGAATAGAACATATCTATCAAGGTGGGATATGGGTCGGAGCGATCAGGGGCGATCAAATCCTTGTTTCTACAGGCGCCAGCGATCGAACGACTAGATCCTCCCTCCAACACCTGATCGATGGTTACGAATTCAATTCTGCTCTCGGTGATTCCATCCTTGAGTTATCGACTTTAACTGATGAACGTCCGCTGACATCACAGTTCTCGCCCATAGCGATAAGTCATCAAGACTTTATTGCAGATTATACCGATACTTTAACACGAGTTCCGTC
>JACQYX010000186.1:0-4468 GCA_016207985.1 Ignavibacteriales bacterium
AACTCGCCGATCACGCCACCGCCAAGCGCGATGATTAAAGAGTTTCGATCTGCTTTTAGTTTGAGAAGTTTATCTTCAAGTCGTTCTTTGGTTTTTCGGGTTTTGCTTTTCTCACCGGCAGGAACTGAAATGATATACACTTCTACATCATGCGACTGAAGTGCTTTTAGAAATATATTGCCATAGAGTCGCCTTACATTCGAATCAGTGATGATGAAATATTTTGAATCATTATTCCATCTTGCCAACTCTCTCGCAACAGAAGCGAGCTTTATACCGATGACGATATCGTATGAATTATCGTCCGGTGTTTGAAGATTCACTCGTATTATTTTTATCATCTAATGTCTCGATAGTTATGCTATCAAGATACGTAAGCTGAGGTGGAAATTCAAATTTATACAGTTTACGTGTTATTCTTCACGCTTCTTTGCTTGTCTGGCACTATAGAGCCGTTCTGTGAAGCCGCCTTCTTTAAGAAACTGCTTTTCCAGTTGACGGAGTAGCTGGTCTAAGAGATAGTTTGTTTGATGGATCAAGCAAATAATTGTATTCGCCGCCACCTCAGTTGAATCCTTTTCTACATAGGTCATATATGTCACATATGACCTATCTATAACATAAGCAAGCTTCCTAATCTCTTGAGCCATCGGTTGATCTTTGTTCCAAAGAGTTAAGCCATGTTAGCGGAGAAAATCCTGATAATCTACAAGGAGTTCTTCCAAGCTTGCACGAGCTACTCCGATAAGTTTCAACTCCAGTTTTTTGGAAGTACCTGAGATCATACTACCTTCTGCAATGTTTTGTTTTCCACTGCGAGCAGCTTGCACCATCTGATCAACTGTCCTTGATCTTCGGTCTATAAACCTCTCACAAAAACTGACAGTTGCATCGTATACGATTTCCGCCGATCGATAAGATTGTAATTTTTTATAACCACCATGTGGTGGGATAATGTTATTGTTTTCAATCATAAAAAAATGCTTTATAAATATCGTATAAAATCTTCACGCCATCCACAAATTTCTATCCAAGCTTCGATACTGAATCGCCTCGCTGATATGCTCGGGGCGGATTGATTCTGTTGAAGATAAATCGGCGATGGTTCTTCCAACTTTTAGAATCCGATCATAAGCGCGAGCGGATAATCCTAATTTTGTAATTGCCATCTTCAATAATTCTTCTCCGGCAGAATCAAGCTTGCAGTAATTTTGTATATCTTTCGATATCATATCTGCATTGCTGTACATTCCTTTCCGTCCGGCGAAACGTTTCATCTGAATTTCACGTGCCTGAACAACCCGCTCACGAATTTTGTGGGATGCTTCGCTTGTATCCTTACTTGCTAATTCTTTATACTTCACGGCTGGGACGTCGATGTTTAGATCAATCCTGTCCAAAAGTGGTCCTGAAATCTTTGCCATGTATTTCTGGATTTGAAGCGAAGTGCAGGTGCATTCTTTGGTCGGATCGGTGAAGTAACCACAAGGACACGGATTCATCGCACAGACCATCATGAAGTTAGCAGGATAGTCGATTGACATTTTCGAACGACTTATTGTTACATGACCATCCTCAACTGGCTGTCTGAGAACTTCGAGAACATTCCGAGCAAATTCCGGCAGCTCATCTAAAAATAAAACTCCATGATGCGAAAGTGAAATTTCTCCGGGTCGTGGAATTGTTCCACCGCCAACTAATGCACTATCAGAAATTGTATGGTGAGGAGATCGAAATGGACGAGTCGAGATCAATGCAGTATCTGGAGGAAGTAATCCGGCAACGGAATGAATCTTAGTTGTTTCGATTGCTTCATCGAATGTGAGCGGAGGCAGAATCGTCGGCAATCGTTTTGCAAGCATTGTTTTCCCGGAGCCGGGTGGACCTATCATTATGATGTTATGACCACCCGCAGCGGCAACTTCGAGTGCACGCTTAACGTTTTCCTGTCCTTTTACATCTGCAAAATCGATAGGATATCTTTGTTCAGTTGTAAAGATTTCTTTTATATCGACGTGAAATGGTTTTAGTATTTTATATTCACCATTTAAAAACGAAACAGTTTCTACAAGTGAATCCATCGGGTAGACTTCGAGTCCTTCAACCATTGCCGCTTCTTTTGCATTCTCTCTTGGAACTATCATACCGCGGATATTATTTTTCTTTGCCTCGACTGCAATCGGCAAAGTGCCATGAGTTGGGCGGAGTGTACCATCGAGTGCTAATTCGCCGATGAGAACAAATTCGTTTAGGAGATTTGATATTACCTGATTTGTTGCGGCGAGAATTCCGACTGCCATCGGTAAATCGAAAGCAACGCCTTCCTTTCTAATATCTGCCGGTGCAAGATTGACAGTAATCCGCTGACCGGGCCATTTGAATCCCGTTGTTTTAATAGCGGCAAAAACCCTATCGCGGCTTTCTTTCACGGCATTATCCGGTAATCCAACCACATTAAAAACGTGCGATGCAGGAGCGATGTGTGTTTCTACTTCAACCACATGAGCTTTGATCCCAAGAGTCGCTCCACTGAGACAATGTGAAAACATTCCCATAGTAAACTCCCTATGTATTTTTTCTGAAAAATAGCGAATGTATCGGTAAATCGCAAATTGAAATATTTTAATGGAAAGATTGCTTTTCCACGAATTTTTATGTATCATTCGATAGATGGAATGTCTGAGTCAAGATTGTCATAAGGATACTAAACTTGCCTGAACGAAGAATCATGTCAGTAAAGCTTGGATTGATAACTTTTCTTATCTTCTTTTTTACAGGATGCTCGGTTTACGATAATGTAACCAGTTATTTCAATACATATTATAATGCTAAGAAATTTTTCGACGAAGCTGAACGAGAGATAGAAAAAACTCCACAAAAAGATCGGGATACGAACTACTTTCCCGCATATAATATCTCAAAAGGTATTGAAGATAAACTCGATAAAGTAATAGAGAAATGTTCTAAGTTAATTCAGCTCTATCCACAAAGTAGTTGGGTTGAAGATGCAATCGTTATGATCGGAAAATCGTACGTCTATAAAGGAGAAAGCGAGTCGGCAATTCGTAAATTCAACGAACTTCTCGAGAATTTCCCCACAAGTGATTTGCTATTAACTTCCCGTTTATGGAAGGCGAGAGCACAATACAACTCAAAACGTGAGGATGAAGCCATCACAAGTGTGGATGAATTAGTTCCTGATGCTCAAGCAAACGGTGAGGAAGATATCGCGATAGAAGCGTTGATGCTTAAAGGTCAAATTCTCATCGAGAGAGAGGATTATACGGCCGCTCAAGCTTCATATGAAAAAGCAATAAGTTTTTCTGGCAGTGGTGATTTGTTGGCTATTGCACAGTTTCAGCTTGGTTTATGTCATGCGCGATTAAGCCACTATCTCGAAGCAGCTGAAGCGTACGCGAAAGTTACGGATTATAATCCTACTGTTGTGAAAGAATTTCAAGCTCAGATACGAGGGGGGATGATGCTTTCGACGGCTGGCGAATACACCAGCGCTCTCGATATTTTCGAGAGTTTACAGAGCCAAGCCCTCAAACCGGATGAACGTGGATTAGTAGAACTCGAGATGGCAAATACTTACAAACGGATGAATGATACGGCGATTGCATTTGAAATGTACGATCGAATTGATACAATTTATAAACGGACAGATGCAGCAGCAAAAAGTTATTATGAACGCGGGCTTTCATTCGAAAACGATTTCTCTGATTATCGGAATGCGTTAGGATTCTATGAAAAAGCGAAAGCTGAATTTCCTTCATCCGAGATAACTCAAATTGCACAGCGGAAAGTACAATATTTAACACGATATTTTAAACTACGGGAAAGCTTAACGAAGTTTGATAGTTTGTTATATCTAAAATTATCTCCGGATTCATCTGGAATTGGAGGTGATTCATTGAACATCGAGCATGATACCTTAGATTCGGATCAAATCTCGATAGCTCCGACAGTAACAGAAGGAACGGCAATCGATACCTTGTCCGATGTAGTTGAGAAACCGAGCGAATTGGAGTCGGAGTCTTATGATCTGCTGGATGAAAATTTAGAACTCCTGCCAGAAGAGCATTCATTGCAGACTGCGCGTGCATCGCGGAACGAAACATCTTCATCACTTGCTATAGATGATACTAAAATGTCGAAAGAAGAAAGATCGCAGCCAAAGGGTAAATCGGATCAGGCAAAAGGTGCAATGCCAGCAGGTAGCGATTCTTTGAAGGGCGCCGGAAAATCTCTACCCCCTGATCCATTAGCGAAGGCGTCGCCAGATTCGATTCGAAAACTCATCGGACAGGTTAAATTTGAATTGGGAGTCTTATTCCTCTTGGAAATGAATTTACCCGATTCAGCATTGTACTTCTATCAGGATATAATTCAGAATTTACCGGAATCCAAACTTGTGCCACGTGCATATTATGCGATGGCTGAAATATATCGTGAGAAAAATGAT
>JACQYX010000186.1:4545-9595 GCA_016207985.1 Ignavibacteriales bacterium
TGCGATGCAAGTAAAAAAATCGCTCGGAATAGAAATGACGAGTGTTGAGACTGATCCGGCTGATTCGTTATATGGTGTCGGAGAAAAACTATTCCTGTCTGGAGACGCTGAAAATGCTTCGAAATATTTCGAAGAAGTTGTTGATCAATATCCTGCTTCACCTCAAGCGGCGAAAGCTCTATATGCTTTGGGCTGGCTTCAAGAAACTGTTTTCTTTAACAACGACAGTGCGACAGCGTTGTATAGGAAATTAATAAAAGAGTATCCTAAATCGATCTATACTGCTGAAGTGAAGCCAAAAGTTGCAATAAAAGACGATCCCAAATCTGCCGATAAGTATATAAAAATAAATGAAATCCAAACCATAGCTAAAACCGCTCCAGCCAAGAAGGAACAATCGAAGACAGGTGAAGGGGATAGGGGCAAGCAAATACAAGATCAGCCACCAAGAGGACAGCTTCCCGCTCAAGAGCCTGATGAAGAAGAAGAGGTTGAAGAGGAGGAAGAACCGGACGATACCGATGATGGAGGAGGATAGTGTTTTCAATCCTCAGATGATTCATGCTTCATAATTTTTACCCCATAACCGAAATAAGTCAAATCGGTGAGAATATTTTCACACTAACTTTCCGATCTCCCGAGATGGCATCTGAAGTCAGACCGGGTCAGTTTATCAATATCAGAGTTAACGATTCCAGCACACCATTACTCCGCAGGCCATTCAGCATTTATCACGTTGATAGGGGGAAAATACAGATTCTTTTTAATACTATCGGTGGAGGAACAAAAATACTGTCAGGAAAAAATATTAGAGAATTTCTTGATGTAATCGGACCGCTTGGAAAACCGTTCACCTCAAATGGAAACTTTAAGCTTGCAATACTCGTTGCAGGGGGGATGGGAGTTGCATCACTTCCTTTTCTAACGACCTCACTCACGAACCATGGAATTTCTATCGAAACATTTCTCGGGGCTCGCACATCGAATCAGCTTGTCACGAAGTATCTAAAAAATGTTCACATCGCCACTGATGATGGATCAGAAGGTTACCATGGAACTGTTGTTGAAATGTTACTTGAGTATTTCCGGCAGAATAAGAGCATTAGACCGATGATATTCGCATGTGGTCCACCACCAATGTTGAGAAAAATTTCAGCAATTGCAGATGACTTTAATTTTCCATGTGAACTTTCAATCGAAAGCGTAATGGCATGCGGTATTGGAATATGTCAAGGTTGCCCTGTGGAGCGAGTGGATTCAGAGAAAAAGTATTCATTGGTGTGTAAGGATGGTCCAGTTTTTAACAGCAAGACTATTCGGATAAAAGCAGATGATTGATACCAGTGTTGTTTTAGGGAAATTGACACTAAAGAATCCTGTTCTGGTAGCTTCCGGTACATTCGGCTATGGTGATGAATGTTTAGATTTGGTCGATGTCTCAAGATTAGGTGGTATCATTACGAAATCGCTTTCCCTTAAGCCGCGTATCGGAAATCCTCCTCCTCGAATTGTTGAAACCGCAAGCGGGATGTTGAACTCGATCGGTCTTGCAAATATAGGTGTTGAAAAATTCATATCTGAAAAACTCCCAGTTCTCCGGAAGCTCGATACTAAAATCATTGTGAATATCGCCGGAAGTACAATCGGGGAATATGAAGAAATTCTCTTACAACTTGAACAACAGGATGGAATCGATGGCTATGAAGTCAACGTCTCATGCCCAAATGTAAAAGAGGGTGGATTAAGTTTCGGGACTGAGTGTGATACGACTGCAGAGATTACAAGACGATTGCGGAAATTAACTTCTAAGACTA
This sequence comes from Ignavibacteriales bacterium, assembly GCA_016207985.1. Lineage (GTDB taxonomy): Bacteria > Bacteroidota > Ignavibacteria > UBA10030 > SZUA-254 > JACQYX01. The sequence continues at coordinate 6,360 of JACQYX010000186.1, forward strand.
TCATCATCAAACTCACACCGAATGTGACTCGTATTTCAGATTTTGCCCGTGCTGTTGCCGACGAAGGTGCCGATGCTGTTTCACTAATAAATACATTGGTCGGAATGGCTGTCGACATCCGTTCGAGGAAACCGAAACTATCTACCATGACGGGTGGATTATCTGGACCGGCAATCAAACCTATTGCGTTGGCGAAAGTATATGAGGTGGCGAAGGCTGTAAACATACCGATTATCGGAATAGGAGGTATTATGTCAGCTAATGATGCAATTGAATTTCTTCTTGTTGGTGCAACGGCGGTACAAATTGGAACAGCAAACTTTATCGATCCTGCCATCGGACTCCGAGTTATCGACGGTATTATCGGATTTTGTGAGCAAAATAATTTTAAATCTATGTGTGATATAATAGGGGCAATGCGTATCTAAAAATGTAATGGCTGTTCGTCCTATTTACAACAAAACTCTCAAGTTTCTATACGATCTCCAGTTATTTGGAATAAAAGTCGGTTTGAATAATATTCAAACATTGCTTCGTTATCTTGGAAATCCGGAAAATCATTTTCCCACTATCCACATAGCTGGCACCAACGGAAAAGGTTCGACTGCTTCGATGATTGCGTCGATTCTGACTGCTTCAGGGTATCGAACGGGTCTATATACATCACCACACCTTATTGATTTTTCGGAACGCATTAGAATTGATGGTGAGAGAATAGCCGCTGATAGAATCGTACATTATACGAAAATTCTTAAACCAGAAATTGAACGAACCAAAGCAACATTTTTTGAGGTTACGACTGCGATTGCTTTTCAGTATTTTTCTGATGAGCGAGTCGGTATTGCTGTGATAGAGACTGGCTTAGGTGGACGCTGGGATGCGACCAACGTGATCTCGCCTTTGATAAGTGTGATCACTAATATAGATATCGAACATACTGAATATCTTGGAAAGACGTATAAGAAAATCGCGTCAGAGAAAGGCGGGATAATCAAACCATTCATTCCATGTGTAACAGCGACAAAGAATTCGGAAGCACTGAATCAGCTTAAATTGATCTCTCGAAAAAATGATTCGCGTTTGATTGAAATAGATATGATCTCATCGTGTTTGTTACGTCGAGAAACATTGATAGGATCCGTTGTCGATGTGCGAATAAATAATGTTGAGTATAAAAATATTTTTCTATCATTAGCTGGAGAACACCAGATTCAGAATCTCCTTTTATCAATTTTTACAGTAGAGTACATCAAGAAAGTCGAGGGTTTCAAACAAATCAGTGAGAAAAGTATTAGAACCGGTTTATCATTAATATCAAGGTATTCAGGACTTAGGGGTCGGATAGATCTAATCCAACACTCACCGTTGGTGATTGCTGATGTCGCTCATAATCCGCATGGAATTTCAACATTGGTCTTGGCTTTGAAAAGATTAATAGTCGGGAAAGTTGTCACTGTTTTTGGTGTCATGATAGATAAAGACTACAGGTCAATGATCACTATCTTAAAGCCAATCAGTCGATGTATGGTTTCGGTCGCACCCCAGACCAGCCGTGCGAGAGGGGATGGTGATCTTATTGATGAATTTCATGCTCAATCGATAAATTCGTTTAAGGGTGGAAGTGTTGAAATTGGTCTCCAAAGGGCGTTTGAAGAATGTAGACATAATGAGACGGTTCTAATAACAGGTTCACACTATGTAGTTGGAGAAGCATTGAAATCATTAAAATTTTACAAATAAGACTTGCTTTTTATTGAAAAAGCCCATATATTATGCATAACTGAAAGAGGACACACCTCGATATTTTATTTTCACCCATAATGTAATCCACCGATTTACACATCGTTTTTTTTAAATCCTCACAACACTTAACATCGATATAGTTTTTAACTACTTTTAAGGTAAGTGAATAAGGATACATCATACATCAAATTGCAAGTTTAAATAAGGAAGTGACCAACCATGCCAATGGACATTGCCGAGCTGAAGTCAAAAAAGATTGCTGAGCTCACGAAGATTGCCAAAGATCTCAATATCACCGGATATACTGATCTTCGGAAACAGGAATTGATTTTCAAAATTCTTGAAGCACAAACTGAAAAAGATGGCTTAACATTCAGTAAAGGTGTGCTCGAAGTTCTACCTGATGGATATGGATTCCTACGATCAGTCGATTATAACTATCTCCCCTCTCCCGACGATATTTATGTATCTCCCTCACAGATAAAAAAATTCAATCTCCGCACTGGAGATACAGTAAGCGGCCAGGTGAGACCACCAAAAGAAGGTGAACGATTTTTTGCACTTCTCAGGGTCGAGGCAGTTAACGATGAAAATCCAGATGCGATAAGAGATAGAGTCTTATTCGATAATCTTACTCCCCTTTACCCTAATAATCGTTTGAAACTTGAAACGGCACCGGGTGAGTATTCCATGAGAATCATGGATTTACTTTCTCCGTTAGGTAAAGGGCAGCGCGGAATGATCGTATCGCCGCCTAAAGCTGGTAAAACGATATTACTACAAAAGATTGCCAACAGTATTTTACGAAATCATCCTGAAGTATATCTAATCGTTCTACTCATCGATGAAAGACCTGAAGAGGTTACCGACATGGAACGTTCGGTGAATGCTGAAGTAATCAGCTCGACGTTCGATGAACCACCGGAACGGCACGTGCAAGTTGCAGATATGGTTCATGAGAAAGCAAAACGCCTCGTGGAAGCAAAAAAAGATGTTGTTATATTACTCGATAGTATAACTCGTCTTGCCCGAGCCCATAACACGGTAGTGCCGCACAGCGGAAAAATCCTCTCCGGTGGTGTGGATGCAAATGCTTTACATCGACCGAAACGCTTTTTTGGTGCCGCACGTAACGTGGAAGAAGGCGGAAGTTTGACAATTATAGCAACCGCACTCATTGAAACCGGAAGCAGGATGGATGAAGTTATCTTCGAAGAGTTTAAAGGAACATGTAATATTGAAATTATTCTAGATCGGAAATTGAGCGATCGCAGAATCTTCCCAGCAATGGATGTCAATAGGTCTGGTACCCGTAAGGAAGAATTATTACTTGAATCTGATGAGTTGAATCGCGTCTGGATTTTACGGAAATTGCTTAGTGATTTTTCAACTGTTGAAGCAATGGAATTCCTTGTTGAAAAAATGAGGGGGACTAAGACGAATAAGGAATTTTTACGCTCAATGAATAGCTAAAATCCCCTTTTTTAGCAATA
>JACQYX010000043.1 GCA_016207985.1 Ignavibacteriales bacterium
GTCAAAATCCAAATAACAATATTCAGAAGCAATGGAGCATCAGCCAACATTAGTTTAGTAGGATTACCACCCCCTACTTTCTTGTGGACGAGATAGAGATACCGGAAAATTCCGTATAAAACAAACGGTACGGTGTAAATAAGATTTTTTGTCCCGAACTTATGAATTGTTTCTTCTGATATCGTATATAGTGCGTACGACATTACAGTTGTTGCCGTAACAATACCGATCATTTGATCTAAAAAGTACGGGCTATAGTGTTGGAGAACCGAACGATGTTCATTTGCCGTATTCTCGAGTACTAATATTTCATGACGTCGCTTGCTGAATCCGAGAAACAGCGACAGCAGAATTGTACATATTATCAGCCATTCGGATGTCGGCACGTCAATAAGAACAGCGCCGCTTATTACACGCAACACAAATCCTGAAGCGATCGTCATTACATCGAGAATGACTAAACTCTTCAACTGATAAGAATACCAGATGTTTATAATCAAGTAAAGAAGAAGCATTATACCGAATTGTGGTTTTAAAAAATAAGAACCAACTATAGCAATAACAATCATAATTATCGATGCAGAAAGTGCAGTTGTCCGCGACAGTTTCCCTGACGGTAACGGACGACGTGATTTCAGCGGGTGAACTTTATCCTTCTCTAAATCTACAATGTCATTGAAGATATAGACTCCACTCGCAACAAGTGAAAATAAAATGAATCCACACATAGTCAGAATAACGTCTCTGACAACAAAGAGATTGCCTGAAAAAATTAGAGCCGCGAAGATAAAGAAATTCTTTATCCACTGCTGCAGCCTCATCGAGGCAATAATATTGATCAAAGTATTATTCAATTTTTAAAATACCGCCGGTTCCTCATATACACCAAATACTTCGGCTAAGGCATTGCACATTTCACCCAGAGTTACATACGCTTTCGTACATTCGATTAAAGGTGGCATCAAGTTCTTTCCATTTTCGGCTGCATAACGTAATGCATCCATCGTCTCTATGACTTTTTCTTGATTCCGACTTGCACGGACCTGCATAATTCTCTCACGCTGTTTTATTTCGACTTCAGGCGGAATGTAGAGAATCGGGATCTCAATCTTTTCATTCTCTTCGATGTAATCATTCACACCGACAATAACTTTTTCTTTCTTATCTAATTCTTGCTGATAACGATAGGCAGCATCGGCAATTTCGCGCTGGAAGAATCCTGCTTCGATAGCCGGAATTACTCCACCGAGTGCATCAATTTGCTCGAAGTACGCTTCCGCTCCTTTCTCCATTTTATCGGTGAGTGCTTCAACAAAATAACTCCCCGCTAACGGATCGATAGTATTTGTCACACCTATTTCATGTGCAATTATTTGTTGAGTACGAAGTGCGATCTTTACCGCTTTTTCAGAAGGTAATGCCAACGTTTCATCCATCGAGTTTGTGTGGAGCGATTGTGTTCCACCTAAAACTCCGGCTAAAGCTTGGTATGCAGTTCTGACGATGTTATTTTCAGGTTGTTGGGCAGTTAACGAGCATCCAGCAGTTTGTGTATGAAAACGTAATATCCACGAGCGTGGATTTTTTGCTCCGTATTTATTTCGCATTCGCTTTGCATAAATTCGTCGCGCAGCTCTGAACTTTGCTATCTCTTCAAAGAAATCAAGATGCGAGTTGAAGAAGTAGGATAATCTCGGTGCAAACTCATCTATATCCAAACCTTTGGCAATTCCTGCTTCAACGTAAGCGAATCCATCAGCAAGTGTGAACGCAAGCTCCTGGATAGCAGTAGCTCCAGCTTCACGTATATGATATCCACTTACTGAGATTGGATTCCACTGAGGCATCTCGCGTGTACAATATTCAAACATATCGGTTATAATCCGCATAGACGGAGTCGGTGGATAAATCCATTCTTTTTGTGCGATATACTCTTTTAAGATGTCGGTTTGTATTGTTCCGCGTAGCTGATGTGGTTTCGCACGTTGCTTCTGGGCAACCACGATATAAAATGCTAATAACATGGCTGCGGGTGCATTGATCGTCATTGATGTTGAAATATCTGCAAGATTAATTCCTTTAAAGAGAACTTCCATATCAGCAAGAGAACTCACGGATACACCGCAAATTCCTACCTCACCTTGTGATTGTTGATCGTCGGCATCCCGCCCCATTAATGTCGGAAGATCGAATGCAACCGAAAGACCCGTTTGTCCATGCTTGAGTAAGTAATGATAACGTGCGTTTGTATCTTCTGGTGTACCAAAGCCCGCAAACTGCCGCATCGTCCAGAGGCGACCGCGGTACATATTAGAATGGATTCCTCTTGTGTAAGGAAATTCACCCGGGAAACCTATATCAGTTAGATAATTCAGATGAGCGATATCATCCGGAGTATAGAGCATCTCGATTGGCTCTCCGGAGACAGTTGTGAATTTGACCGGTAGTGACTTTACTTTATCGGTTTTATCTACCCATTTTTTCTTTTCAGAACGAATTTCATCTATTTTATTCTTGTCCATTTGCTAAACCTCTGAATCTTCAGCGAATAATCATATGAAACATGCAAATCATGGTCAAAGATACAAATTATAGGATACTTTTCAAAGTCGGAATAAGCAAGTTGGGATTCATCACACGTTACCTTGAATTAGTTTGGAACGGCTACGATGACGAAACGTATTGATTCTTTATTCGGGACCTGAAACTAATTGTGGATTTATTTCGATTTGATTATCATGATTATAAATGATGATAAAGATAGCATGTTATTCATGGTCATCAATGTAGTATTATGTTGCCGATAGAAGAAATCCAGAGACGGGCAGATTTACTCTTTGATAAGCTACAAAGATGCGACATCTGCCCAAGACAGTGCATGGTAAATCGTCTATCAGGACAAATTGGCAAATGCCGCTCATTTAAAAAACCAATTATATCAAGTGCATCTCCTCATTTCGGAGAGGAGCCGCCTCTTGTCGGCTACAATGGCTCCGGCACGATATTCTTCACGAACTGTAATTTATTTTGCATCTACTGCCAGAATTATGAAATTAGTCGGCTTAAACAGGGCAGAGAAATCGAGAATCATCAGCTTGCAAAGGCAGAGAACTTGAGGATCATCAGCTTGCAAAGATAATGCTTCATCTTCAAGAGCTTGGCTGTCATAACATCAATCTCGTCTCCCCTACTCATTTTGTTCCTCAGATTGTCACTGCGTTGGCTAAAGCGATCAAGCAGGGTTTAAATCTTCCGATCGTTTACAACACGGGTGGTTACGATTCAGTAGAGACATTGAAGCAGCTCGATGGGATAGTGGATATCTATATGCCGGATTTCAAGTACTGGGATGACGAGAATGCGTTCAAATATTCTGGCGTTAAGAATTATCGTGAATTTGCACAACCAGCATTTCTGGAGATGCACAGGCAGGTTGGAGATTTGAAAATCGATACACATAGAATTGCCATCAGAGGATTGCTGATTCGTCATCTTGTTCTACCGAATAACATCGCAGGAACTCAGAATGTGCTTGAGTTTATTGCAAAGGAGATTTCACAAGATTCTTATGTGAATATTATGGATCAATATCGTCCGTGTTTTCAGGCATTCCGCAGACAGGAACTCAACAGACGAATAACTTCAGGAGAATATCAATCTGCTGTACAGTATGCTCGAGAGCTTGGGTTACATCGGGGATTTGATACGTAAGCAATGTTCAGAAATTCGGTGGAAGAGTTTATTTCTTTTGATTCTTCCGAATACTCAACTGTTGAAGAGCAGCTTGGACAGCTATGGAGGTGGGGGCGAGACGAATTGCTTCGGTGTAATGTTGTTCTGCTTCAGGAAACTTACCTAACTGAGTCAGGAGATTCCCATAGTTATAATGAGCTTGGAAGTTGTTTGGATCAACGTGTAATGCCTCTGTAAATTGCTGAATTGCCTCTATGTGCTTACCTTGCATTGTGTATAGTCTGCCAAGATTCACACGTGCATCGACTGAGGATGTTTCCAATTCGATCACGCGTAACCAATGTAAAGAAGCTTCCTCCAATTGTCCGTTCTTAGCAAGTGCATTTCCCAGATTAAACTGTGCATTGATATAATGTGGATTAGTTCGTATTGCTATTCTATACATTTCAATCGCTTTCTCATTCTTCCCCATCCGATCATAAAGAATTCCTAAATCGTTATAAGCATTTGCATTTGCCGTATCAAATCGAATCGCCTCGGAAAACTCTTTCAAGGCTTCATCATACATTTGTTGCCGTCCAGCAATTATACCAAGAACACGGTGTGCCTCAGAATTATTAGGCTCTATTTTTAACGCTAACATGCACTGGTTCTGTCCCTCTCTATATTTTCCGATTTGAGCATAAAGCTCTCCCAATTGGGAATGATTATCAACATTTGTCGGGTCCAATTGGTTTGCCTCAAGTAAATGGTTAATTGCCTTTTCCACCTCACCTAAATCAGCGAGAATATTACCGATTAGCTCGTGTAGACGGGGATCATTCGGGACATGCGAGAGAATCCAAGTATAATGACGGAGAGCTTCCCGACGTTCACCTATAACGAGTAATGACCGGGCAAGATTGTGGTGTGCCATGATGTAATTAGGATCGATCCGTAGAGACTCGCGGAGATGATTGATCGCTTCATAATGATTTCCAGAGTCAGCCAGCGCTGCACCGAGATTATTGTGAGCCACATAATTTTCTGCTGTCACCGATAGTGCACGCTCGAATACACTTTGGCTGTCTTTCCAGTATCCGACTTGACTTCGCGTTCCTATATTTTTGCATTTGCCGAGTACGAAAAAATGTCGGAACGCTCCATGCAATCATAATCGAAAGTCCAACCATTGGTATGTACATATACCTATCCGCCATCCCTTGTAATCCAACTTGAATAAAACCAATAACTGGTACTAAGGTTCCTAGATACCAAAACCAACCTACTATGAGAGACGGCTGTCGACTTCTCAGTTTCAACGTAATAACTGTAAACAGAATCAGCACAGTCACCACAATACCAATCTGGTACGATGGAATGTTATTGCTCGGATGAGGGTAGAAGATAGAAAGATCTGTTGGTAAAACAGTCTTCCGAAAATATTGCCCATACGAAATGATTGCATTTGCTACTCTATCGGGGAACGAGACGCTCGCTGCTTTAGTGGCGCCGCCTTGCTGCTGAACAATGTAAGTAATAATACTCGAGAGAATTGATAGTATAATGAGTGGAATTTTATTATAAAAACTTTTTTTGAAGAATCGAAGCTCTCCTCCCCACTCATCAGATAACGGTTTACCCTGAGTAATTTTGCGTTGGAATTGCCAATAATCTAAGAGGACAAGAACAAAAGGTAGCGTTACCAACATTGGTTTAGCAAGAAGTCCCAAGGCGAAAATAATAAGTACGATTATGTACAACTTAATACTTGGTGATTGCTGATATCGTAC
>JACQYX010000164.1 GCA_016207985.1 Ignavibacteriales bacterium
AGCTCAAAGTTTCTCTTTCTCATATGGAATACCATCGGCAGCCGGAGGTGTAGCTCGCCCGATGAAACCTGAAAGGACGATCATAGTTACTACATATGGTATCATCTGAATAAATTGCGCTGCGTGTGATACACTCTGTAATCTGATTGATATACTTTCAGCAAATCCGAACAGCACACATGCTGCAATTGCACCCATCGGTTTCCATTTTCCGATGATCATTGCTGCAAGAGCAATGAAACCCCTTCCTGCCGTCATACCATCGGTAAAGCTGTGCTGGTCTATGGCAAGCCACGCACCTCCCAAACCTGCAAGCGCACCGCTTATTAAAACACCAATATGCCTCATTTTGTTTACATGAACACCAAGCGTCTCTGCCGCTATCGGATGCTCACCGACTGCACGTAATCTTAAGCCGAATCTCGTCTTGAATAATACGAAATTCGAGATGATAAGTAAAATTACACTTCCAACAATGAAAGGATTGTTAATGATCGGGAGAGAGGGTAAAATATTCCATTGCTCTAAACCTACAATCCGCGCAGAATTGCTCGAGCTATCGAAGATTAACTGACAGGAAAATTTTGTGATGCCCACAGCAAACAAATTGATGGCAATACCACTTACTATCTGATCTGCCTTAAATGTTACTGTGATTACACTGTGGAGTAATCCAACGAACAGACCTGCTACCAAACCACAAAGTATTCCGAATAATGGATCAGAAGTATAAAATGTCCCCACAGTTGTCGTAAAGGCTGAGATAAGTAATATACCCTCAAGGGCAATATTTACAACACCGCCGCGCTCGCTGAATGTCGCACCCATAGCCGGAAGTGCATACGGAATCGAGATACGCAACGATTGTGTTAGAAATGCTATTGAGAAAAATGATTCAAACATTATATGCTATTGAAGTTCTTTCTTGCATTCTTAATATCCAACGATTCATTATTTTCGTAATGATAATCATAAATATAATTACAATTGCAAGCAATATGTTCGAAAGTTCTTTTGGTACGATTGTATTTATTGTTAGACTGCCATATTCAAGTGTGCCGAAAAATATCGATGTTAGAATAATACCTATCGGATGGTTCTTTGCCAACAGGGCAACAGCGATTCCGATGAATCCGATTCCTTCGGCAAAACCAAGCTCGAAATAATGCTTATAACCCATAACGAAGTTACTGCCTACGAGTCCGGCAATTGAACCAGATAAAGTGAGAGCGATAATAGTACGGCTTCCAGTATTGATACCACCATAATTTGCTGCAAAAGGATTCAATCCTAAGGTACGAAGCTCATATCCAAGTCGCGTTTTCCAAAGAAGAAAGTATACTACGATACAACAACTGATCGCAAGAAACAGACTGACATTTACGGGTGAGCCACGAAAGGCTGTCATGAAAACATCGAGTCGACCAATCTGTGCTGCTTCATCTATCTCGAAAGTATGAACAGTAGCGGGTACAGCATAAATATTAATGACAAGATAACTTACGAGAGCTGCCGCAATAAAATTCATCATGATTGTATTGATTACTTCGTGAGCGCCAAATTTGACTTTTAAAATTCCCGGGATAGCTCCCCAGATTGCACCACCAAGCATACCTGACATCAAACACAAGGGTATAAGAACTATTGGAGGTAAACCCGAAAGGTATACACCTGTCAACGCAGTTGCCAACGACCCAATACGTAGTTGACCCTCAGCACCAATATTAAAAAGTCCAGCACGGAAACTGATAGCTGCGGCAAGACCCGTGAACATGAGAGGAGTAGCTCTAAAAAGTACTTGACCAACTCCGTAGGAATTTCCCAGAGTTTCACAAAAAAATCGAGAGTAGACAAAAAGTGGGTCCTTCCCAATTACGAATATCACAATGCCGCCGATAATGAACGAAGCGATTAGTGCGAGAATTGGACCTATCAAATGAATAAGGATATTTTTAATCCAACTCATAAATTTATCAGTTAGGCACTCTTTCCGTAGGAACCTGTCATATATTGTCCCAATTCGCGTTCAGTAGTTTCATTTGCATTCAATATAGCGACAATCTCACCTTCGTACATGACCGCGATTCGATCCGATAACAACAATAACTCTTCGAGATCTGATGATACCAGGAGGATTCCTTTCCCTTTAGAACGTTCTGAAAGCAAGGCATCGTGGACAAATTTCGTCGCTTTAATATCTAAACCTCTTGTGGGTTTGACCGCGATTATCAACGGTGCATCTTTTGATAATTCACGAGCAACAATCGCTTTCTGTTGATTACCACCTGAGAAAGTTAATACAGATTGTTTTACAATCGGTGGACGTATATCATATTGATGGATCAATCGATCGGCATATTTTGTAATCTCTGCTTTGGAGAAACAGTAGAACTTATAAAAGATTTTGTTTCGTTGTTTTCCTAAGAGTAAATTTTCGGCGAGTGATAATTCTTTGATTAATCCGTGTTTTAATCTATCTTCAGGAATGTGACCGATATGTGTTCGCTCATACTTAGCTAGTTCGATACCGTTTATGGTCACTTTCCCGTGATTCCTTGATCGCAATCCGGTTAAGACTTCGGTTAGCTCAACTTGTCCGTTTCCTTCAACTGCGGCGATTCCAAAAATTTCTCCTTTTGAAATGGTAAAAGAAACATCTTGAAAAGCAATCAGCTGTCTGTCGTTTGATGCAGAAAGGTTATCAACTACTAACACTTGTTCAGCTAATGGGATCGATTTACTTTTCTGAACGTATTCGATATCCTCGCCAACCATCTTACGAGCGATTTCAGTTTGCGATGTTGCTTTAGTCATTACTCTCTCTACTACTTTGCCCCGCCTCATCACGGTAATATTATCGCTGATGCTCATTACCTCACTCAGTTTATGAGTGATTAATATAACGGTCTTACCTTGATTTTTTAAGTTTCTCAATGTATTGAATAACTCCTCGACTTCTTGAGGTGTAAGAACCGGTGTTGGTTCATCAAGGATTAATATATCAGCATTTCGGTATAAAAGTTTTAGGATTTCTACTCTTTGCTGAAATCCGACCGATAAAGTTTCAATTAGTACTTTTGGATCAATTGCGATAGAATAACGATTACATAATTCCGTTATCGATTTTTCTGCGTGTCTAATATTCAGTCGGTCGAATTTTAATAACGGCTCGGAACCCAATATAATATTTTCTAACACCGAAAGAGTAGTAACCAACATGAAATGTTGATGAACCATACCAATACCAATTTTAATAGCTTTCCGTGGAGAAGTTACTTGATGCATTGTGCCATCGATAAAAATCTCACCATGATCTGGTTGGTAGAGTCCATAAAGAATGTTCATCAATGTCGATTTACCGGCACCGTTCTCGCCAACTAAGGCATGAATTTCTCCTTTTTGCACACTGAAGTTTACGGAATCGTTCGCAACCAAGGAACCGAATTGTTTTGTAATATTTCGCATCTCGACAGCGAACATGATCAACCGAAGTAAGCTATGAAATCATTGATATGGTACTTTTATTTCACCGGATATTATCTTGGCGCGGATTTGTTCAACTTGATTGTGAATGTGTTCATGTATGAGGTTTTTATTATTCTGATCATAAACATAATCGATTCCTTTTGATTTAAGATCGAATAAAACCGAACGCCCCCCTTGGAATCGATTTTCTTTTACTGCTTTAATTGTTTCGTATACGGAAAGGTCGACAATCTTCGTCATACTCGTTAAGATATAACCGGGTGCTTCATGATATTGATCCGAGTCAACGCCGATTACGAGCTTTTGTTTTTCTCTTGCAGCTTCAATAACTCCAAGACCTGTTACACCGGAAGCGTGGTAAATAATATCAGCATCACGCGAAAACTGCCCTAACGCAAGTTCTTTGCCATTGCCAGGATTTTTGAATGCATCCCCTGAGACGCCTGCATATGCGATTTGAACCTCGCAATTTGGATTGATATGTTATGCGCCTGAGACGTAACCGACTTCAAATTTTTTAATCAACGGAGATTGCATTCCACCAATAAAACCAATCTTCTCGGTTTTAGTGATTAACGCGGCTAAAGCACCGACTAAGAACGAACCTTCTTCTTCTTTATAATTCAATGCAACTAAGTTGATCGGTATAGATTTGTTCGGATCGTAAGTATAATCGACACACGCAAATTTTTTATCAGGAAATTCCCTTGCCATATTCGTAATGTCATCGGTGAAGATGAATCCAATACCAAGAATTAAACTTATACCTGCACGAGTCGAAATTTTCAGTTTCTTTTTTACTGCAATCGAATAGGAAGAGGGGAATTAAAAAGAGCAGTAATATTTTTTTCATATGTTTATATAAGATTATTCGTTGGGTGGAATAAAACATTTACGACAGCGTGCTTCATAGATTCCCCGTGCTCCCACAACAACTAATTCTTGTTGTTCAGTAAGCCGCTGCGTCCTATCTGCTGGATTCCCGCACACCATACAAATCGCGAGTGTTTTCGTAATGTACTCTGCTAAAGCTAAAAGTTGTGGGATCGGTTCAAATGGTCTTCCTCGATAATCTTGATCCAAACCAGCGACAATTACCCGCTTTCCCCGGGAAGCAAGTTCTTCACAGACACTAACAATATCATGGGAAAAAAATTGTCCTTCATCTATCCCAATGACTTGAGCGTTTTTAGATAACTCTAACATTTCCTGTGGATTATCAATAACTACTGAAGGAAGAGATTGCTCATTATGCGAAACAATTTGGTTAGTACTATAACGATTATCGACTCGCGGTTTGAAGATAAGCACCTCTTGTTTCGCGATCTGG
>JACQYX010000165.1 GCA_016207985.1 Ignavibacteriales bacterium
GTCTAATACGGTTACGTGAAACCGGAAATCAATTATGGAACAACCATTGAGATCATCGAAGGACGCCACCCGGTTATCGAGCGGCTTCTCCCGCCCGGTGAACAATACACACCTAACGATACTATCATCGATAATGAGAACAATCAGGTAATGATCATAACCGGACCGAACATGAGCGGCAAGTCAAGTTACCTACGACAAGCCGGATTGATTGTGCTGCTCGCTCAGATCGGGAGTTTTGTCCCGGCGAAAAAAGCTTCAATCGGAATTGTTGATAGAATTTACACGCGTGTCGGTGCGAGCGATAACATTGCATCGGGTGAAAGCACATTCCTCGTCGAGATGCACGAAGCGGCAAACATTGTGAACACAGCTACACCGAAAAGCTTGATTCTCCTCGATGAAGTTGGAAGGGGAACCAGTACGTTCGACGGCATCAGTATCGCATGGGCATTGACTGAATACATTCACAACCACATTGGCGCTAAGACTTTGTTTGCAACACACTATCATGAATTGAATGAACTTGCCGATCTCTTCCCGCGCATTAAAAACCTGAAGGTAGAAGTTCGAGAGTACGGCGATAAAGTAATATTCCTGCATAAGGTTACACCCGGTTTCGCAGACCACTCATACGGCATACAGGTTGCACAGATGGCAGGACTGCCGGATGAGGTGACTGAGCGAGCGAAGAAGATTTTGAAAAATCTTGAAGGTTCTGAGCTCACTCTCCACGAAGACACAGAGAGCCAAGAACAAAGTACAAAGAACTCCAACTAACATTGTTTGAGATGCGGGATGATAAACTCCGCGAGGAATTGAAGAAACTCGATCTTGATAAGATGACGCCGTTAGAAGCATTGCAGAAACTGGCGGAGTTGAAGAAAGGAATTCAAAATGAAAAATGAAAATAGAAAAAATAGATTATGGCAAATATTAAGACAGCGATTGAGCATCATCTAAAGTTTGAAAATGAGTTAGAAAATTTGATTCGGTACGGTTTAGATGTTATAAATAACCAGACTAAAGCTGATTCAAGCCTTCTTGATGAGAAAAAATTTTTAATTGAAGCATTATTGCTTCGTGGTTGTGCACTTTGGGAAAGTTTTTTAGAAAGGGAATTAGTGATTTTAGTTTCATTGGATACGTCACGATTTATTAAGGAATTTGGTCTGATAGACAAGATTCGTTATGATGAAAGCTTGATACGAGCTATCTTGTTCTCGGGTATGTATCGTGATTTTCATGATTTGGATCGCTCGGTAAGCTTCTATCGCAAAGTTGTTATAGATAGATATTATCCATTTACAAAGTTGACCCGTGGACAAAGAAGCAAATTAGAATTTACATACAAGATTAGGAACTATTTATCACATTATTCGGAGTATTCGAAGAAGAAACTTACAATTGAATACAAGAAGCAATATCGATACCGTAGGTTTATAGAACTAGGAGAGTTTTTATTGAAGGCAAAAGGAAGGCACTTTGAGAATTTAGCACACAATTTTAAGTTAATGTCAATCTTGATGAAAAAAGTATTGAGGTGAAAAATGGGTAAAATTATTTCTAATCTCCTAAGTATTTCTCAAAACAATGATTTAGTCTTTGCTGAACCGTTCTACCGATCGACAGATGGTAAGACTATTATGGGAGAAGTTCCTTTCGAACAGATATTGTTCTTGGATTATCGTGACACAGACGCAGGAAGCAACCCTAGATAATATACTGGTCTACATAAGAAAACGAATTTAAATATATTGAAAAGCCTACTCAAAGATTCCCTAAACATGTTTAGGTTCTTACACTCTGGAACTGTTGTTTCTTTAACAAATCCGCTTGTAAAAGACGGGTCTACTTTAAGATACGATGATTGCTGTTTGACAAACGGTAATCAGACGAGGTTCATCATATTGGTACTTACCTTTCTGAAAATATTATCCGACAATCAAGAACTCAAAAAGATAAATCAAAAAGATTTTCAATCATTTATTGATTCTGAATTTAAAAACTCAGACCGAGTAAAGCGTATAGCTCAATATACCCGAGTATCAAAAATTAATGAGATGATAAATTTTCTTAAACAAAATAATAAATATCATGACTGTTTTAAGTCCATTAATCTTGAGACCTTTTTAAAGTCTAGAATAAGAGTCCAAATTAATCTAATAAATGCAATTAAGGAAGGCATTGGTGGTACACTTGATGAATATTCAGTAGGTACATTGATAGCCGAAGCAAATAATGACACTCAAAAAGTTAAAGTTGATGATATCTTTGGAAATAAATATCGCAAAGACCTTGAAGAAAAATTATTCAATAAATTTATCGGGGAAAATAAAGGAAAGGTAAATATTGAATATAGATATGGAGAAGTCACTGGTAAAGGCGAAAAAGTACACATACTAACTTTGTTGCGACCAGTCGTAGCTACTGGAATATTAACTAAAGAAAAAGATATTTTTTTGATGACTAACCAGCGCGATCCAATATATCGTTTGTTCGAAAAATTTCTTAGTAAAGGTTTCTCAGGAGAAACAATAAACGCAATAAAGAAATTAATACCGTACTTATATGATTTAAGGAAAAAATACGTTGAAGTTATTCTGGAACAACACAAGAGAGATTTAATTAGAGAATACAAAGAGAAAGCAATTTCTGAAGAGTTAGGAGACACTATTATTAGTGACGATATCGGTGCAGCGCAAGGTGACGATGGAAAAATCGAAAAAATTATGAGGACAGCTGTGAATTATAATATTGAACATATTATTCCAGTCTTCGTTTTCAGAATTAGAAAACTTTTTATCGAGACCAGTGACTCAGAAAAACTTGATTTGATCATTCCAGCCGCTAAACGCGACGCTTTTTTCAAATCATTAATCAAAGCAATCTATGATAATTACGTTAAAATGCGGTTGAAAGGTTTATCTACCTCTCTAACTACTGAAGTCAGAAGTAGAAAATTCTATGACTTTGGAACAGAAGCGTATACAGTCTGGAAGGAACAAGAGAATTTGAAGGAAACAGACTACATCGAAAGACATCGTCATGTTCTATCATGAAGAGAAATCAAATAACAAATGACACTGTACAATGAACTGCAAGAGACCATTATCAAGGTCTGCAACATTCTTGCATTCACGATATCACAAATGAAAAAGATAGATCAAGTAGTCAGATGAAGCTATGAAAAAGAAACGCACAGACCGGTATTTCATGGAACTTGCCATCGAAACTATGAAGCATTCTATTCCGGAAAAGAGAATGGATGGAAAGGTTAGTCCGCAGGTAGGCGCTGTTTTGGTATTTCCTGATGGCTCTCATGAAATAGCGCATAGAGGAGAACTCAGAGAAGGCGATCATGCAGAATACACACTTATTGAAAGAAAATGCCACCGAAAAAGATTGGATGGCTGCATTCTCTATACTACACTTGAACCATGCATGAAGAGAAATCCACCGAAAGAAGGATGTTGCAGAAGGATTACGAATGCACGTATTAAGATAGTGTTTGTTGGGATTCAAGATCACGATCCTACTGTTGCTGGAGACGGCATTCACTACCTGGAAAAACACGGTGTAAAAGTGAGAATGTTTGATAGAGAATTCCAGAAAATCATTGAAGATGAAAATGCTAAGTATCTGAAACAA
>JACQYX010000166.1 GCA_016207985.1 Ignavibacteriales bacterium
ACTTCGAGGGATTTCATATCGGCAATTGTTACTACCGCTACCCTGGAGCTTGCACCAGCCGCGAAAGGTGTTACCACTTCGCCAATATCGGCATTCTTTGAGAGAATTGTACCATCAAACGGTGCCCTTATCCGAGTATTTTCGAATTGAACTTCCGCCGCTTTTACGGCTGCTTCTCGAGATGCTATCGAAGCTGACACTCTCTCATATCTTGCTTCGGCTGCATCATACTCAGCTTGCGAAATTAAATGTGAGGCGAATAATTTCTTCGCCCGCTCGAATGATTTCTCGGTATCGGCTTTGTCAGCTTTCGCTACCTCGTAATCAGCTTTCGCTTGTGCGAGTGCCGCTTCAACATCGGCACTCTCGATCCGTGCAATTATTTCATCCTTCTTTACTCGGTCACCTTCTTTATATCCAAGATAGACAAGCCGACCAGTTGCTTTCGATGCAATAGCTGCTTTCCTTTGTGCAACTACGTAGCCGCTTGCAGTCAAGATCGCATCTGCCTGAGCTGGCGATATAAAAGATACAGTCGTGATTTCAACTATCGGATCTTCTCTCAGTATATTCGCGAGGAAAAAATAAACACCCAAACCTAAAAATATTGCTCCACCGATATACATTAAATAAGCTATGTGCGGGCGCGATGGTGGATGCTGGGGACCGATTCCTGTTGGTTGCTCACGTCGGATTTTCAATTTCGATAGATCGAATCGTTTTTCTGACATGTTATTTTCAATCGTTCAAACTAAAATTTTGTTTTTCAAGATATAAAATTAAGATAATGTTTCCAAATAAGGATTACCTGAGATTTTGATCATCTTTCGGACTCAGGAGAGCAAGAAATGCTTTTTCCCGCAGAGTGTCTTTGTTTGGTTTGAAATAGAAATCTTTTAGAAATATGTAATCTTGCTCAACTCTCCAGGCAGGCAACTGACCTATTTTTTTTATGTACGAATCGAGGAATTCCGGTATTCGAACAAATTTTACTTCCGGGTATTTTGCAAGAGTCGACATAATGTTATCATCATATGTGATGATCTGCGCGAATATCGAATCGAACTGGATAAAATTTAATGATAAATGTTCCCCCTGAGGTGCAGGATCAACAGGACTTATGAAGAAATGTACGCCTCGCTTTTGTAAATAACCGAGTGATGCTGATTTCTCATGCCCGGGTCTTCCTCGCTCCTTTATAGTTTGGTGAGCAAGCGCCGTATCTGTCAATCCTCCTTGTGCTTCGATTGCATATGCAATGTCAGAATAGTAAACAACTCTTTGTTGCGATCCCCAGAACGCCATCTTGATAGGTAAACCGTGT
Organism: Ignavibacteriales bacterium; assembly: GCA_016207985.1. Lineage (GTDB taxonomy): Bacteria > Bacteroidota > Ignavibacteria > UBA10030 > SZUA-254 > JACQYX01. The sequence goes on from JACQYX010000166.1 coordinate 1,325, forward strand.
AAATATTTTCGGAGAACTTCGCCAATCGCTTTCGATTTTTTAAGATGATCATATGTGTAATATTTTACTTCATCGACGACATATCCGACATTTAGTTCTTTTTCAAAGATATCATTTCTAAATATCACAGTGATTACCAAGAAGAACGAAAGAAAGAATCGTGCAGCTTTATCGACGAATCGATTAAGCAGAAGCTCGAAGATGAAGAAGAGAAGCGGTGTTAATGGAATTAACAAGCGTGCATGCATAAAATCTCCTCCAATTCGAATGACAAAGAAAGTATATAAAATAATAAACAGACAAGCGAGTACTACCGGTCTTGGTGCATCTGACAATACTTTAAAATTTGACCATATTGTTGAAAATTTATTCTTTTTAAATTTTCGTATTAGAACGAATCCAATAAGAAAAGGTAAAAGCAAGAGACCGTAATATACCTTCAAATACAGAAGTACGAAATGAAAACCTTGACTGTAGTATGGAAGATTAATAGACTTGGCATAAAAAGTATTTGGGAAGATATAACCATAATAACCATAGCGCCACAGCCAGTAAGGGACGAAAACAATTATTATTGGAATGAAGAGGTATAAAATATTTTTTAGATAACATCTCTGTGTTAAAATCAGATAGATCAGTGCCGCAATACAAAAGATTACACCATCGGGACGGGTCAACATCACTAAGGTCAGTGACAAACCGGAAATAAAAAAAGATCGAGGGGATTTAGCAAAAAGAGTTGCTGTAAAGCTTGCCGAAACGAAAAAAGTAAACATCGACGTTTCAAGTCCACTTGTTGCGTATGCATTAAAGTCCCGATGTACACTTAGAATTAATGCCGTTAAAGGTATGAAGAAAGTTTGTTCGTCTTCTTTTGGTCGGAATTTAAAGCTGAGGAAAATAAAATTTAGGAGGTTGAGTAGGTAAAAAACAATACCCAGTGAGGTTGAAAAGGGGACAGGATCAACCCCGAGCTTAATACCGAGTGCCATGATAATAGTCCATAGGAAATTCGTATATCCCTCGACCCGCTCACCGGCATTAAAAACTAAACCAAGTCCGTTAACAAAGTTTTTTGCATAGCGAAATGAGATGAATGCATCATCGTTTACAAATGAGAGTGAAATTGCATGAATGATTCCCAAAATAACGACGATGGCGGAGAAAGCGATGTAGCGGTAGAGTGAAATTTTTTTCGGGATTTCACTTTTAGGTTTGGCTTCAATATTTTCCTGTAGAACACTCTCCATGGAGAAATGATATTAACGGTTCGTCTACAATTTGAGTTAAGGTAGACTATTTTTGTCAATTTTCCAAAGAACACTCAGCTTGTGAATATCGGAAGTTATGCTCTTTTTTAACGTCATCATTTGCTTTTTATTAATTGAAATTGTACAATTCAATATAAAAGTCGACATAGGTTGCAAGGGTATAAACTTCTACGTGCTATTGTGACCTGATAGTCTGACGAATGTACATCCCCACATAATGTTACTTCGCTCTTTCTACCAAGCCATACTCGCGCAGATAGATTATTTATCCTACGGCAAAATCATTTTAACGTTTGATTAGGAGAATCCTTAATTCACAATTCTATTCACTAATTAAAGGAGGGTC
>JACQYX010000167.1 GCA_016207985.1 Ignavibacteriales bacterium
AGTCGGACCTGGGAATTGGCTGATTCCACTAACGGTTGCTGAGACTGGCCCTGAGCGTCAGACAATTTATTTTGGTGTAAATCCTTACGCTACGAGTGGTATTGATCCGAGTCAAGGCGAATATGAATTGCCACCCGTTCAAATGGGATTCTTCGACGCACGGTTTATCTCACCATACATCGGTGAAGGATTATTCGTCGACTATCATAAATTTTCCAGCTATTCTCAGGTCGATACATTTCGGTTTATGTATCAGCCGGGGATGGGAAGTTATCCCATGAAGATTTCCTGGCCCCAGAGTTTTGTCAAAATCGCCTGCGATAGTATGGTAATTGCGGATCGTTTAGTCGCCCCAACGATCAGGGCACGTATGGATATCGATTCTACATTCACTGTAAATAATTTCACTATTAATTCGCTTTACATCGTTTCATATGGTGCATTCCCCGTGCCTGTGGATGTTAAGCCGATAACTCCCGATGTTCCGAGAGGATTTGTTTTGTATCAGAATTTTCCCAATCCATTCAATCCGACGACTAAGATAAATTTTTCAACAGACCAGACAGCCCATATAACTCTGACCATCTATGATGTACTTGGTCAAGAGGTAGTCATGCTTGCGAATACATCATTCTTCCCCGGAGTTTACACACTTGAATGGAATGGCAAGAATGTACAAGGGATACCCATGCCGAGCGGTGTTTATTATATTAGGATGATCGCCTCTAATACCGTTGATGGTAAGGCATCGTCAAATCCTTTTATTAGTACACGTAAAATGCTCATGATGAAATAATTTTGTTCATTAGTAAGTCCATTGCTATTAAGAAGTGCAGTTGTGTTGATATTGAATAAATGGGAGACAATTTCGCTAAGGTCTTTAGCTAATAATTTAATAGGAGGTATTTAACTGGTTGATGAATAACCGCCGGTCGTTGCAACAATTCTTTTTAATTTTTTTCTTGATGTTCACTATTCGAAAATTTTTTCTCCATCGAGTTTTTTGCCTCTTTCTTTTTTTACTTTTTGTTACAGTACCGGACTATTCCAACAATAAAAATACAAAAGAAGAGCGAGCTTCATCTGCAATAACTTCGAAGCAGCGAGCTGCCTTGATCAACATCAATAATATTTCGATGTGGGCGAGTGATAATGGTATGATGGAACAAAACCCGAACGATTTAAGTGCAGGAGTTTCATTCCCACGCGGACGTACCACAGTCGTGAACAAAGGGGGCTTAATTTGGGGTGGAAAAGTACTTGACGGAAACTCACAGGTCGTTCGTGTTGGTGGGCAGACGTTCAGGAGTGGAACAGTCCCGGGCAGAGTTATCAGTCCCGGTATTGTTGAAAATTCCGAGAACCCAGATGTCCGTATTTACCGCATACGACGCGATTGGGAGACTGCAGACCTGAAACAAGATGCATCTGAGTTTTTCGACATGCCGGAATTTAATGTTACTGATACTGAAATTCAGATACTTCGTGAACAATATAGAATCGACTGGCTTGAATGGCCTTGGCAAAAAGGGGCTCCGTATTACGAACGGAACGGAATACCGGGCTATCAGCCGGATCCGGATGCTCACACAGATTTAACGACAGACGAGCCAGGGCTTGGTAATGCAGACCAGGATCATTTTGATGATCTTCAGAACGTCATTTTTCAGCGATACAGAATTATTTACAAAGGTACTTCTTCAACCCCTCCCAATTCATCGATAGATTCGATGTATCTTGCAAAATGGGTCGATACCGACATCGGAAATTATTCTGACGATTTCGTTGGCTGTGCCCCAAGGAAAGATTTAGGGTATGGGTATAATGCAAACTCGACGGACACGGAGTTTGACAAATATAAAATTACTCCTGCCGCAGTCGGATATTGTCTTCTTCAAGGTCCTCGTGTCCCAAGCGTGGGCTCAATAGCGAAATGGGATCTTTCAGACGTTGCGGGATTTAAAAATTTACCGATGACAACATTCACATTCTTTTCGGGTAGTACACGTTCTGCCGATTTAGTTCTCGGAGATTATGATGGTACTTCACAAATGTGGAATCTGATAAGGGGTTATAAACATAAACCTGTCTCTCCTCCGACATGTTTAATTGATCTGTTTACTAATCAGTGTACTAATTTTGAATTAAGTGGTGATCCGGAATTGTATCATGGCTGGATAGATGGACAACCGGACTCTGCCGGCGACCGGCGTTTTGCAATCATCAGCGGACCGTTTTCACTTGCGTTTGGTGATTCACAAGAAGTCGTATTCGCACTAACTGCAGGAACGGGCACCGATAGTCGTAACGGGATAGGTATAGTGAAGCAACATCGCGATGCCGCTCACGATGCCTACTATCTTGACTTTGATTTTCTTGCTCCAGTCCCAAGTCCTTATGTGAGAGTTGTCGAGTTAGACAATAAAATCATCCTCGATTGGGAATCTGATACAACACACATGAAAGAAGTTGAATCGTATTATTCCCGTGGTTATAGATTTGAAACCTATACGATATATCAATTTCCATCTGCCGATACATCTTCAAATGAAGCTATTGTCTATCAATTTTTCGATCCAACTCAACCCCGCCTGATCTATATCACACAGGATAAGCTGCGAAATCGCCCGTTAGTGAACGGTCAAAAATATTATTTTGCTATTACAGCATCTGTCTACAACCCTGATAGTTTACTCAGCGGATCAAGAATAGAATCGCCGATAGTTATACACGAAGTAATACCTCATAGCCCAAATCCAGGGACAATATTGCCATATGAAATCGGCGATACTTTATCGGCTCCGAAGAACGTTTACGGTGAGAACGATGCCGTCGTCAATGTCACTTATTTTGATCCATCGAAAACCGATGGACATACATATGAGGTTCTTTTTCATCGAAACGCTGATCCATGGATCGATTTTGAGGAAAAGCCGAAGTGGTCTCTTATTGATCTTGCAACGAATGACACACTAATCAATAGTATTTCGGTAGATCAATCACCAAGACGTGTAATTACGCGGGGATTCTCGATCGAGTCATTGATGCCTCGCCACGGACTGAAAGTCATAAATCAAATTCAATACAAATACCAAAGCGAGAAAGCACCGATATTTGAAACACCGAATCCAGCAGGCGATTTTATGATTGTTGGACCGGGCACATCGACTCTGGATACCTTGAAAGGGCAGCATCATGCCGACAGCGATATCGAGGTTAGATTTCTCGGTGATTCGAGTTGGTCCCTTTTGATGGGACCGACAGCAGTCACATCTAAGTGGGTTCGTGTTCCTTATACAGCGTGGGAACGGCGGGTGAGGGGAAGTGATACACTGTATCGCAGATTATATTCAACTGTTATTAATGAGAACGATGACAGCTTATGGCGTCCGTCAGATCTTTTAAGTAGAACGTACGATGGCAAACCGATGAAGGTATTTCAATCACTTGCTTTTATTATTGATAGCGTCAGGATCGGGAATAGCTATTTAGGGGGACAATATTTCGACGATCTTCCGTACAGAACTGATATGGCATATTACAGAGGATTTCTCTGGTTCAATGGTCAATACGGTTCGAGAAAAGTAACGGTGAGCAGAGCGTATATTGCCGATCTCGATGATGATGGCGAACCTGCTCCTCTCGGTACGATTATAAGATTTGAACCCTTCAAAGAAATTAGGAATGGAGAAAAAAAACATTTCACGACCCAATCGATAAATCGCACCGACTACGAAGCTGCGAAAAAAGAAGTTGGGCGAGTGAACGTATTTCCGAATCCATATTATGGTATGAATCGCGCCGAGCTGAACCGGTTTCAGCGATTTGTGACATTTAACCATTTATCTCGTTTTTCAACAATCCGTATTTTTAATCTTGCCGGCGTTCTTGTGAAGACGATCCGTAAAGATGATGATACCCAATTTGCAACTTGGGATTTGAACAACGAAAATGGTTTACCCGTCGCCGGCGGATTATATATAGCTCATCTCGAATTAAAAGATGCTTTAGGACGTGACTTGGGCGAAAAAATTCTAAAGTTGATGATTGTTCCTGAAGATCAATCTCTGGAATTAAATTAAATACTTATTACTCATGGTCTCGATTATCCGAAAATTTGTTTTCATTTTTGTAATGGTTGTCGTTTTTATCTCAAATACCATTGCTGGAAGAGCGGACAAGGCGGGGACGGCTGCAGCATCCGAGTTGCTGATTCCTGTCGGCGCAAGGTTGATCGGTTTAAGCGGTGCTTCGCTCGCGAATGTTTATGGTATGGAAGCGATATATCTGAATCCTGCCGGGCTTTCTGCCCTCGCTTCACAACACGGAGTAATGTTCTCTCACATGATGTATATTGCAGATATCGATATTGAATATTTTGCTGCGGCTACAAAACTTACATCGATAGGTTGTGTCGGTTTTTCATTAAAGTCTCTCAATGTCGGAGATATTCAGATAACCACGGAAGATCAGCCCGACGGAACAGGAGAAATTACATCACCGACTTTTCTGGTCATTGGCGGAACATTTTCCAGACAAATTTCCGATCATATATCGGTAGGTTTTTCAGCAAATTACATTTACGAAAAAATGGCGAGTGTATCTGCATCGGGAATAGCGTTTAATCTCGGAGTACAATATAATGGCATCGGGGGAATCGACGGTTTATCTGTCGGTGCAACGGTTAAAAATATTGGGTCATCTATCAAGTTCGATGGACCGGGGATGCTGAGAGAAGCTCGGATCAGCGATGTATTGAACCCAACTTCAACGGTTAAGATTGAGGCTGCTGCTTCTGACCTTCCGTCAACAATCGAAATCGGATTAGGTTATATTGCTTCTGTTCATGAGATGGGCAATATTTTAATTGCATCGACATTTCAGAATAATAATTATTCAGCGGATGAATACAAATTCGGAGCCGAATATATTTATAAAAATATATTTTCATTGAGAAGCGGAATTACTATCTCTCCCTCCAGCGGTGCAGGAGAGTATATTTTTGGTCAGTCGCTGGGAGTCGGTGTAAATTACATGACTACTTATGCAAAAATATCGTTTGATTATTCGTATCGGGTTGTAAGATATTTCGACGGAAATCATGTTTTTGGAATAATCCTCGAAATTTAATGAAAATTCAAAGAAATTTTCTTATTTTTTTGACAATGTGGTCAAAATTCGAGTAAAATAAATTTTAGCAAAACGGGTATATTTTTTTTAAAAAAAACTTGACAATATAATAGAAAAGGGCTATATTCAATCAGTCCCCCAAAATAATTACAGTCTAAACCAAGCTTAGAAATACAACCTAATTCATAAATTAATTCATCATCATTAAAAGATTCCATTAAGGAGAAATGCTTATGCGGTTTTTGTCATTGCTTCTATCGATACTATTGCTGAGTGGATTTATCAACGCTCAAAAAAGGTATCTCATTTCACCGAATCAAGAGGTCATACCGATTGATAAATATTCAAGTGCTGCTGCTGAAATTGCGAAACGAGTGAACGCTCAAAAAGCTGTCTCATCAGTTTCAGATCATCCACCTTGCACTAATAAATTTATTTTCGGTTACACTATGGATGTTTATCCACTTACTTCTAATTTTGGTGCTTATCATAAAGATGTTATGGGCCAATGGTATGTTGCCAAAGCGAGTGGTACTATTGATACATTTTATTTTTACGCTTATAATCTGGTTGGTGCAAAAGATTCTATATTATGGTTACGTATTCATGAATCAAACATTGGACCTTCTTACGGTCCAGGTATTGGTGCTTATGCAGCTTATCCACCATGTCAGAATTGGGGATACTGGAAAACCACCAACGATGCTGATAATGGCGTAGGTG
>JACQYX010000178.1 GCA_016207985.1 Ignavibacteriales bacterium
GAGACATATTCCGAGGAACGGTATCTTATTCTCACGGACATACCTAACCGCTTCAATTTTTCCCTCAATACCGCGCTCACCAAATCCTGGTGCAACAAGTAAACCGGAGATTCCCTTTAAGTGTTTTTCGGCTCCATCTCTCTCAATATCTTCTGCCCGTATCCAAGAAAGCTTCACCTTTGCATTATTTGCCGCACCTGCATGGACGAACGCTTCCGCAATACTCTTGTATGCGTCTTGATGCTCGGTGTACTTACCGCATACCGCGATGTGGACTTCTCCTTTTGGATTCTTTACGCGTTCAACGAATTTCTTCCATTCTTTCAAATTTGGTTTCGGACATGTGAGATCGAGTTTCTCAAGAACGATCTCATCAACCTCTTCTTCTGCAAATTGCAGCGGCACTTCGTATATTGTTGAGACATCGTGAGCATCTACCACACATTCAACGTCGACATTCGTGAAGAGTGCAATTTTTTCTTTTACCTCTTTTGTCAATGGTGCTTCCGAGCGGCAGATAAGTATATCAGGTTGAATGCCGATCTCCAACAATGTCTTGACGCTGTGCTGGGTTGGTTTTGTCTTTATTTCGCCGGCATGTTTTATATAAGGAACGAGTGTCACATGGGCACAGATTGCGTTTGACTTTCCCTTCGAATACATCAATTGACGCATGGCCTCGAGGAAAGGGAGACTTTCAATATCCCCCACCGTGCCGCCAATTTCAGTTAATATTACATCATAATGTCCGGTTTTTGCCAGAGCTTCAAAACGTCGTTTGATTTCATCGGTTATGTGTGGAATTACTTGTACCGTTGCTCCCAAATAATCGCCACGACGTTCTTTGGAAATTACTTCATGGTAAATTTGACCGGTAGTTGCATTATTATTTTTTGTCATATTGACATCGAGAAAACGCTCGTAATGACCGAGGTCGAGGTCAGTTTCTGCACCATCATCTGTTACATATACTTCTCCGTGTTGATAAGGATTCATTGTCCCCGGGTCGACGTTGATATACGGATCGAACTTTTGTATCGTCACCCGCAAACCTCGCGACTTCAAAAGTAAACCGATAGACGATGCTGCGATTCCTTTACCAAGTGATGAGATCACACCCCCCGTGATGAAAATATATTTGACTTTATTCCGTGCCATGATTTCTTATTGTTTAAATGTGAGATTTCCTGTCGTAACAATACCGCCCGAGAGAACGAACTTCAATCCTTCTTCTACCGTCATATCGAGTACTCTGATGCCGGCTCGCGGTACGAGAACGAGAAAACCTGAAGTCGGGTTAGGTGGATTCGGGATATAAACGCTTATCATTTCTTCGCTCGAATTTTGCCGCTTTAACGAAATTTCGTTTGTTACGAAACCGATTGTCTGTAATCCCTGTCGTGGATATTCTATCATTACTACTTCGCGGAACGATCTTCCTTTCTTCCCCGGCTGAAATGCGTTAATGATGTCTTTCATAGCCGTGTAGATTGTCCTCGCCAATGGTATAGAAGAAAGTAAACGCTCTAATGATCTGAACACAGTACGAGCGATCAGGTTACGTGAAAGTGCGCCCACCAGCAGAATTAAGACAACCATTGTCATGAAACCAATTCCGGGGATATGACGCTCAAATATTTTATCGAATATAGGTGAGGCAATGCCATCGACTGCTTCGAAGAGAAGATGAAGCACCCAGAATGTAATCACTATAGGAACGATAACAACCAATCCCCGACCGAAAGTGTTCCTGAGAATTCCCCAGAATGTTCGCTTGTCGTTTCCCGTGCTCATGAATTATATTCCCTCGATTGTTGTAAAATTGTTCTTATACGATCGGCATCTTCTGCTGTGTCGACAGGGATGCTGTCGTACTCAGTGATCGTTGCTTTTATTTTAAAACCGTGCTCGATGATGCGTAATTGCTCAAGTCGTTCTGCCCGCTCAAGAGCCGACTCTTGCCATGACGCAAATTGTAATAGAAATTCCCTTCTAAATACATATAATCCAATATGTTTGTAATAAGTAAACTGTCGATGCCACGTGTTGTTTTCCGATCCATTGCGTAAAAATGGTATCGGTGAACGAGAAAAATAAAGTGCGAATCCATCTTCATCCAGCACAGTCTTGACGATGTTGGGGTTTGATACTTCTGCAGCCATGGTAATTTTTTTTACAAGTGTTGCCATCTGGATTTTCGAATCATCGATCATCGGTTTGATTGCTTCCTCGATCATTGTGGGAGATATCAGCGGTTCATCACCCTGAACATTTACGATTATCACTGCATCTTTTAGATTCTTTGCAACGTACGCAATCCGATCGCTGCCGGATTTCAGGTCTGAAGGAGTTAGCATGACTTCACCGCCGAAACTTTTTACTGCTTCGGTAATTTTCTCATGATCGGTTGCAACAATAACACGATTGACAAGCGTTGCTTTTTTTGTTCGCTCATACACTCTTTGAATCATCGGTTTACCACAGAGGTCAATCAATGGTTTTTCAGGTAATCGCGTCGATGCATACCGTGCCGGAATTATTGCAACAATATTCAACCTGCTCATTCCTGAAGATTCCTTTCAATAACGGCACGAACTTCGTCTCTTAGTGCTAATTCTGATTCTTTGCCGTCTGCACTTGGTAGTTTGATGGGTGACGAAAGCACCAGAGTTATTGTTCCGGGTCTTATGCGTAATGAATGTTTCGGTAATATCCGGTAACTGCCGTTGATTGCTACAGGTATAACAGGGACACCGGCTTTCATTGCCAGGTTAAATGGTCCCCGCTTGAACTGTTGAAGCTTTCCATCCGGCGAGCGTGTGCCTTCACCAAAGAGGAGTACTGAAGCACCGGTGCGGATTTTATTTGCCGCTTCTTCTAAACTTTGAATGGCATCCTGCCCTTTACCACGATTGATGGAAATATATGTTTTACCATACTTTAATCCCCAGCCGAAGAACGGAATTTTCTCAAGCTCCTTTTTATAGACGATTCGAATCTGGTCCGGTATGCCCGCAAGGACAGCAGGAATATCGAACTGACTCGTATGATTTGACACGTAGATGTAGCTGCGTGAGAAGTCAACGTTCTCAAGACCCTCCACTCTAACTTTTACACCGCAGGTTTTTAAAATTATTTTTGCCCAACATTTTGCAAGTGTGTGAAATAACTTCCCAGTGCGATGAAATGGTGTAATAAGCAATTCGAGTATTGCCATAAATACCGTAAATAGAACTGCAAACAATATCTTCAACAAGGAGATGATCATTTTTTGTTAAATTGTTGGTATTTGGAAAAAAAGATGGGATTGTGAGGAGCAAATCTGGTTAGAGGAGACTGATGCGCAGAGGAAGAGAAATTTTTCGCAGAGAAACTCATCGCGCTATGCGCTCCTTTTCGTTTATTTTTTACATCGTTGTTTGCTCAAATTACGAAATGTGGAAGTGAAAAGCAAAAAGAAAAACTATAAAGAGAACTCCTATTCCTTGTAGAAAAAAATCGCGTAAGAAATCGGAGTTCCAAAACAATTGAATGGAATTACTTTGCCAAGATCATCTTCTTTACATCTGTGAATGATGAGCTTGCTTTCGCACCAGCGGTGAGTTTATAGAAATAGACACCGCTGGGCAAGTTGGATGCATCTCCGCCAGAGGCGGATCCGCCTACGGCGGAGAATCGGACTGCTTTATATCCGGCTTCTTGAATCTCGTTAACCAGTGTACCGACCTCTTCACCAAGTATGTTGTAAACTTTCAACACGACATACGCTGCTTCTTGTAGTGAATATTCAATTACCGTAGAGGGATTGAACGGGTTTGGATAGTTTTGATCCAGCGAGAAATCCGTTGGAATATATCTCTGGATGATTTCCGGCTTAGTATTTTCCATCCCGATCATACTCATAGCACCACCGGCATTATCCACCGATGCGATGTTGAGCAGATCGTTTATTGCAATCATACCATCCGGATTTACTTGCATACCTTTCTTGACAATTACCTTGTAGTATGCATCAGCATTCTTCAGATCACCCATACCAACATATGCTGCGACAATCTGTGTATTAAAATAAAACCACATCTCATCATCGACTTTCAAATTGTTTAACATCGATTTAGAGAGGGTACCCGCTTCTTGATACTTTCCAAGATCCATGAGCTCCTGAACGAGGTATATTGATACGTATTTTTTCAGTACTGGATAGCTCTTGATGTTGTTAAGCTCTAAAAGATAATCGTGCCATGAGTTGACGAGTGCTTCCGTATATTTACCACTGGTACCTGCAAGAGCGGATAGCTCGTTTAAAAGATATGCATTCTCATCCGGTGAAGTCATAATTAGTTTCTTCAACTGCTTGACCCTGTAATATTCTATATCCTTCTCAATAAGTGAGTTTTGTAGTGTTTGACAAAATTAGGAACAACTTATTGATCGGATGAGTATATTATAGGAACAAACAAAAAGAAAGGATCAAAAAGATGTCAAAGAAACAATATAACGTAGAGGAGAAAATAGAAATCGTAATAGCAGCATTA
>JACQYX010000179.1:0-6007 GCA_016207985.1 Ignavibacteriales bacterium
ATCAGCCACCTCGATATACATCATATATTGAAATTGACAATGATTTTCAAAATCTTAGAAGTGAAGGAATTGCAGGGCTTAAAGTAACTTGTGCTCATGAGCTTCATCATGCATTCCAGCTTGGCAGTTACGGTTATTTAAGTAACGACATTTACATTTATGAAATTACCTCAACCTGGATGGAGGATGTTTTGTACGATGATATTAATGATTATTATCAATATATAAAAACAGGGGACTCTTCGAGGGGACATTTCAAATATCCTGACGTTGCGTTCACATCGAATTTATCTAAAGTGACCTATAGCCGGGCGATCTGGGGCAAATTTATTGAGAAGCGTTTTTCATCTGAGGTAATGAGACAGACCTGGGAATTCATCAGAGCAGGAGAAAAATGTTTAATCGCTATTGACCACTCGCTCACACTCTATGGAAGCAATTTCAGAAAAGCATTCTTAGAATGGGCTTTATGGAATAATAATACAGGACCTTCATGTGATACTATACAATATTACTCAGAAGGCAGACAATATCCGCAAATACGTTTACGCACGCTGGTTGAATATATAAACACTTATCGTTCGTTCAGCGATAGTATCGAAGCTCTTAGCTCGGTTTATCATCCAATTTGTCTGCTGGATTCTCCTACCGATGATTGCTACGCGAGTCCACAGATAATGGCGATTATCTCCAATGTCAATGAAAATGGAGTAAATGATGTCCGATATGGCTTCACATATGAACTTTCTCCGACTGAAGTTACGGGGTATACACTCCTATCAAATGGGATTTACATAAGATTGAATGCCCCTGATCCGGAAAATTGGGTTTCTCAGGAAGATGTTCCTTCTATAGTTTCGGATATTGTCGTGTTTCCCAATCCGTTCTATTCTGGAGAATCGAAACAACTAATATTTCGATTTCCTCCTTGTTCGGACATAAAGGCGACTTTATATATTTTTAGCTCAAGCATGGATAAGATCATCTCGAAAGATTTCGATATTATATCACAAGGATATGAGCCAAAAATCATATGGGATGGAGCGGATATGCACGGTCGGATTATACCAACGGGAATATATTTCTATGTGATTGCCATTGATGGGAAAGAATATATGGGTAAGTTTTCTGTCATAAGGGAATAAAAATTTTGTTGGTATTCACTGCTGATCATATCGCAAAGACATTCAATAGGCGGAAGATTTTCGCTGAGATTTCTTTCTCATTAGAAAAATCTGATTCATTGGCAATCACAGGACGAAACGGTTCTGGTAAATCAACACTCTTGAAAATCCTTGCCAATGTTTTATCCCCAACTAAAGGGGAGATTGAAATGAAAATCGATGGCAAGATTGTCAAACCAGTAGATTTCTTTACACATCTCGGTTTAGTTTCTCCGTATCTCCAATTGTATGATGAGTTCACTGGATGGGAAAATTTAGATATCTTCATGAAAGTTCGAGGCATTAATGCTTCTGATGAATGTTTGGGTGAATTGCTTAAACGTGTTAATCTCTGGGAGAGGAAAAACGATTACGTTCGTACATATTCATCTGGTATGAAACAGCGATTGAAATATGCTTTTGCCTTGATTCACAAACCACCGATACTTTTATTAGATGAGCCAACTTCAAATCTTGATGCTGAAGGTATCTCCACTGTTTATCAAATAATGGAAGAGCAAAAAAAGGCAGGCATCTTAATCGTTGCAACGAATGATTCAGAAGACATTAAAAAGTGTGAGCAGGCGATTGATTTGAATTTACAAAGTAACGGAGGAAGCAAAAAATGACGGCATCATCGGCTGTATCAGCGACACTCACAATCTTCAAGAAGGATCTACGATCCGAGTTACGCACACGTTATGCTCTTTGAGCGAAGAAGAGAGAGGGACAGTGATGACACTTCATCTAATCGCTCGTCCGTTGACGATATATTTCGGTAAGTTACTTTTCAATCTTATTTTGCTTGGTGCTCTAAATATATTTACTGTAATTCTCTATTTGCTTTTTGTTACAGGATTCACGGTTGGTAATTATTTGATTTTCAGTGTAACTATTTTATTAGGCACACTTGGACTTGCAAGTGCTTCTACAATCATAGCCGCGATCATCGCAAAAGCAAATACGAAAGGTACGCTGTATCCTGTTCTCTCGTTTCCAATCTTGCTACCGCTTCTTCTTACAGTCATCAATGCAACAAAACTTTCAGTAGAAGGCGCAGTGTTCGGTGATGCAGTCGGTGAGTTTCAGGTTTTGATTTCGTATCTTGTTGTCATTACCGCAATTTCATATCTGTTATTCGAATCTATCTGGAAGGAATAACAGACATTTTGCTCCTCAATCTTAAATTTAGTACCTTGTATCAAGTTATTGATTTATAATAGATTAGAATCGCTTATAAATGACATTAAAACTGTTTTTAGGTATCTGGCTGAGTTTGGTTATCATAGCTGGGATATCGTTCCCGATAACAGAAAATCCAACGAATTGGTACGATTTACCATTTGTGCCAGGTCTTGAAGATAAGGCACGTATAATATTTTTTCATGTTCCTATGGCTTGGGTTGCGACACTTGCATTTGGCATATCACTTATATACGGTATAAAATATTTATCAAAGGAAAATTTAGATTACGATATTAAATCTGTTTCATCTGCCGGCTTAGGTTTGATATTCGCAATCTTGGCTACAGTGACGGGATCGTTATGGGCAAAATTTAGTTGGGGTTCGTTTTGGAATTGGGATCCGCGACAAACATCAATTTTTGTTTTGCTTTTGATTTACGGTGCATACTTTGCACTCCGATCTGCAATTGAAGGAGACGAAAAACGAGCGACACTCTCTGCTGTGTATGCAATTATTGCAGGTGTAACTGCACCGTTCTTTATTTTTATTATGCCTCGTCTTGTGGAAGGTTTGCATCCCAATGAAGCATTCGTCAGTCAAGGTAAAATATCAATGAATCCAACGATGCTTGTAATCTTTTTATGTTCACTTAGCGGTTTTACGGCACTTTATTTTTGGATGCTAAACACTAAAGTTCGTCTTGAGCGACTTGAACTCAAACATCATTTGAAAGGAGATTAAGTGTACGAGTTTCTTTCTCAGAATTCACTGTATGTTGTTCTGTTGATAGCATTAATTGGATGGTTAGGAATTGTTTTCTATTTATTTAGGTTAAATAAGAAGATTGATAAACTTGAAAAGATGTTTAAGGAATAAGATATGAAGCTTAAAATTGTTATAGGTGGTATCATCATAATTGCAGCGGTTGTGTTTGGTGCTCTATCGTTTGTTGAATCGAATGTAGAGTACATGAATTTCGACAGAGCAATTTCTGTAAAGAAGAAGGTACAAGTGAAAGGTGTTTGGATAAAGAAAAAAGAATCGGCATTCAATGCTAATACACGACAATTTACTTTTTACATGAAAGACGACAGTGGGATTGAGCAAAAAGTAATATTCAGCGGTGCTCGACCGAACAACTTCGAGATTGCTGATGCGATTGTTGTGAAGGGGAAATATGAGAATGGCACTTTTCATGCCAGTGAGATTTTAACTAAATGTCCATCTAAGTATGAATCTAAACCTACAGATGGAAAAACATCTATGTAATGAAGGATGCTGTACATTTGCATCTCTTGAAGTTTAAGGGGTAAGCGTTCGCTTCCCCTTTTTTATTTGAAAAATATAGAATCAACCATTGAATTCTAAACTGGCTTTTTATAATACGAATTGTTGATCAGAAAATATCTCGTATATTTAGTATATTCTTGGTAGAAAGATAACAACAAAGGAATCAAGGAATGAAAAACGGTTTTATATTTCTCATAAGTATCCTTTTTAGTATTCAGATCCCTGCCCAAACGCAGTACAAACTTCCGCCAAAGGAAATCGTAGATATCATCGATGCACCACCTACGCCGATGGTGTTTATGAGTCCACGCTCAGATGCAATGCTCCTTGTCGATTACAAACCGAATCCATCTATCGAAATTATTGCAAAACCATTTCTTCGACTTGCAAGTTTTCGTGTTGATCCGCAATTAAAAAGCAGACAACGATTAATACAATTCACTTCTTTTACTCTCAAGTGGATCAATCAAAATAAAACTGTAAAGATTGAGACACCCGAAGATGCCCGAATCGGTTCACCATTGTGGTCATACGATGGAAAGAAAATTGCTTTCAGGCACGATGTTGAAAATGGAGTCGAGCTATGGATTGCGGTTGCAACTACAGGTAAAGCTAAAGTTATTCCCCGAATTAAACTCAATGATATTATGGGAATGCCGTACACTTGGTTAAGTGATAACATTCATCTTCTTGTTCGTATGATTCCAACGAATATCGGTGAACCACCTGAAGCACCTAAATTTCCAAAAGGTCCGATTGTTGAGGAAACGTCAGGTAAGTTTGCCAAAGTGCAAACATATCAAGACCTCTTGAAGAACTCTTACGACGAGAGTCTTTTCGAATTTTATGCGACAACACAACTTGCCATCATTGATATCAATACGGGTCAGATTGAAAACATCGGCTCTCCCGGTTTAATTATGAGTGCATCTTTCTCTCCTGATGAAAAGTATCTGCTCGTAACGAAATTAAAGCGACCATTCTCGTATCGTGTGCCATATTATTACTTCACACGAACAGTCGAGGTGTGGGATAGAAACGGAAATCTTATTACAACTACAGCCGATTTACCAATCTCCGATGAAATCCCAACTCAAGGTGTACCAACAGGTCCACGTAACGTCATGTGGCAAACGCTAAAAGATGCTGCATTACTTTGGGTCGAGGCATTGGATGGGGGAGACCCGATGAAGAAAGTTCCTCATCGTGATAAGATTATGAGATTGACCGCACCGTTCAAGGGAGAAGCCGAAGAGGTATTAAAAGTTCAGCATCGCTTTGCCGACATAGATTGGACAGCTAAACGTGATGATGTGTTATTGAGCGAATATGATCGTGAGCGAAGGTGGAGGACAACCTCGTTTGTGGATCTTAATAATCCAATAACATCACGCAAGATCATTTTCGATCTCAGCGTCAATGATTCTTACAACGATCCCGGAGATCCAATATACGAGACAAAACCAAACGGTACCAGTGTGTTGAATCAAGATGGTGATTGGATTTATCTTTCGGCTGAAGGTGCTTCGGAGTTGGGTGATCGACCGAGAATTGATCGTTTCAATCTAAAGTCGTTAAAGAAGGAACAGCTTTTCCAATCGAGAGAAAATAATTTAGAGAGGTTCATAGCGTTTGCTAGTAGCAGCCGCAATGAAATTATAACACGTTATGAATCGAAGACGGAGCCACCGAATTACAACCTTGTAGATTTAAAGAAAAAACAAAAAGCATCTATTACAAGTTTTACTGATCCCGCTCCGCAGCTTACAGGGTTGAAGAAAGAAATCTTGAAATATCATCGGAAGGATGGTGTGCAGCTTTCAGGAACATTTTATTTACCCCCCAATTATATTCAAGGTACAAAACTTCCATTGATAATTTGGGCATATCCACTTGAGTATTCCGATCCGGCAACCGCCGGTCAAGTGCGCGGTTCAGCGAATTCGTTTACTTTCTTCCGCGGTACAACTCCGTTATTTTTCTTAACTCAAGGTTATGCTGTACTGATGGATGCAACAATGCCCGTCGTGGGTGATCCAGAAACGATGAACAATACTTTCATCGAGCAAATCGTTGCCTCTGGCCGCGCTGCGATTGATACACTTGATGCAATGGGAGTCATCGATCGTAATCGTGTGCTTGTAACCGGACACAGTTACGGTGCTTTCATGACAGCAAACTTGCTTGCACATTCGGATGACTTTGCTGCCGGTATTGCGCGAAGTGGAGCATACAATCGTTCGTTGACACCGTTTGGATTTCAAAGCGAAAGACGATCATTCTGGGAAGCATCCGATATTTACATGAAAGTTTCACCATTCACTTATGCAAATAAAATCAACGAGCCGCTGCTCCTGATACATGGAGA
>JACQYX010000179.1:6051-7565 GCA_016207985.1 Ignavibacteriales bacterium
AGCCGATAATAATCCAGGCACGTACACAATGCAATCAGAGAGATTATTCCAGGCAATCAAAGGCAACGGTGGAACAGCAAAGTTAGTTCTATTGCCGAATGAAAGCCACGGTTACATAGCTCGTGAATCAGTTCTGCATACATTAGCAGAGATGATCGAATGGGCAGATAAGTACGTGAAAAACAGAATAGTGAATAAAGTGATAAAATGAAAATGATAGTCCAATTTATTATCTTTACAAAAAAACTAAGAAAGGAGAATATTTATGGCAACATATATTCTTTTGACAAAACTATCATCAGAGCGGCTCGGTGCACCGTTAAAAAGGAGAGAAGCAATCGGACGGAAATGGTTTGAAGCGGTAAAAAGGAAATGTCCCGAAGTAAAATGGATCGCACATTACGGATTGCTCGGTCCGTTCGATTTCATGGATATCTACGAAGCACCCAACGAAGAAGTAGCCGCAAAAGTTTCTATGATTACGATGTCGCAAGGTGCTGTGAAAGCGGAGAGCTGGACTGCACTGCCGTATAAACGGTTTCTTGAAATAGCAAAGAAACTCTGAGTCCAATTCGTAGGATTATAAATATCAGGGAAATCCGTTAATCATGTAAATCATGGTTCAGATAACGAAAAGTGGTGTCACGAACCATGAGACTGTCCGAGAACTAGTAAAGAGGGAAGGTCATTCTGATCCCGCCGAAGGCGGGAGAAGAATCTGGTTTAAAATTGCCAAGAAAAGATGTTTCGCTTCGCTCAACATGACAGTCTTTTATGGTTTTCAGACACTCTCCCATTTCGTGACAGAGGGTTGTACGTGTTTATTTATTAAAACTTGAAAAGAGATTCTATGAAATCAAAATCATCTAACATTAGACTCACTTGGTTTGGTCATTCGGCATTTTTACTCGAATCACCAAAAGGAAAGAGGATCCTTATCGATCCTTGGCTTGAAAATCCTAAAGCTCCTCAAGAGGCAAAAGATATTTCCAATGTCGATTTAATTCTTATAACACATGGTCATGGTGACCACATCGGCAACACAATCGAGATTGCAAAA
Source organism: Ignavibacteriales bacterium (assembly GCA_016207985.1). Classification (GTDB taxonomy): domain Bacteria; phylum Bacteroidota; class Ignavibacteria; order UBA10030; family SZUA-254; genus JACQYX01. Next base: position 7,112 of record JACQYX010000179.1, read on the forward strand.
CGTACACATGCTAAAGTTTTTGCAATCTACGAAATTTATGTTCATCTAACATCTCAGGGTGTTGGCACTGCTAATGGTATGAACAAAGGTGGAACTGTCGATGTTGAGGGAATCAAGATTACTATGGTCGATGCGAAACACAGCTCAGGTGTCGACTTCGAATCTAAAGTTATCGCAGGTGGAGAAGCGGCGGGATATGTTGTCGAGTTTGAAAATGTTTTTAAAGTTTATCATGCTGGTGATACTGCACTATTCGGTGATATGAAAATCATCGGTGATCTATATAAGCCGCACATTGTAATGTTACCGATTGGTGGCTTTTATACAATGGGACCCAAAGAAGCTGCTTATGCCTGCAAACTACTAAAACCAAAATGCATTATTGGTATGCATTATGGAACATTTACTGTTTTAACTGGAACACCGGCAGAGTTAAAAAAACTATTACCGAAGG
>JACQYX010000027.1 GCA_016207985.1 Ignavibacteriales bacterium
ATGGATTGGCAGCGATAAGATTATATCGTATGGCAGCTATATCTATATCTGTCAAGATTTTTGGATAACAATATTAAAGAATGATTTGATCACGTCTATTGATACAGATGTGGTTACCCTACAAAAAGAATTCATACTTTATCAGAACTATCCTAATCCATTTAATAATGGAACAAAAATTAAGTATCACTTACCAAGTTTTGAGAATGTGAAAATATTTATCTTTGATATTACGGGTAAATTGATGCAAACAATAAACCTCGGTTACCAGCATAGAGGCGATTACGAATATGGATGGACTCCTGAGAATCTTTCCACAGGAATGTACATGATTAAGCTAATCGTTGGAAATCAAACACTTGTAAAGAAAGCATTGTTAATAAAATGAAATTAATAGAAATACACGATCGATCTCCGCCTAAATTGAAGCCCCCAAAGCTCTAAGCCCTCAATATTCTCGGACCAAGAGAAGCAATCGAAGGACATAGATTTCTTCGAGGGCTATCTTTTTTTAATCGTTTGACTTAAAATGCCAAAGTAAGCCAAACATCGTGTTATTGGCAATAATCAATTATCAATCTACAAAAATAGAAGGAAAAATTAAAATGAAAACGATTCAACAAATATTGTATTTAATTTGTCTGTTCTTAGTTGTCAATGTTGTGTATCCGCAATATCCAAACAGACAAGTGACAGGAAATCCGTACGATCAAAGTGAGACTGCTATTGCTGTTAATCCAACGAATAGGTCACAGATTGTAATTGGATGGAACGCTATTGATGCAAGCGATGATTCTCGTAAGGTCGGGAGAATGACTTGTCCGCCTCTGGCGGATCTCTCTCCTAACGTGGTTGGTTTCTGTAAAACATAGTTTACTAAAAATAAACGTTGAAATTCGCCTGTTTTACAAAAAAACCAGCCTAGCAAAAATCCCGTTAAGGTTGTCGTAAAAATTTTACGTAAACCAGAAATTTTTCTTGACAAATCGTTTACTATGTCTTATATTAACTCAGATTCCGTTGAAAGAGTTTCGGTGAGGTCGGCAGATGCCGCCCCCTCCCAAGAGTGATTAATGATGATGCCCGCAGTCGTTACTTACGATTGAAATAAAGAGGACAATCGGAATAAGTAATTGGGAATGTTGTTAATTTCGACGCGAAAAGCCGGTTCCGTTTGCAGAATCGGCTTGTTATTTTATGACCCCCGAGAATTACCCTCTCTTCGCAGTTTAGACAGACTTCCGATTTCTTACTAAGTCAAATCCGGTTCAGAAATCGGAAGTCTCACCAGTTTACCTTGTTGCTGGGAGGAAGTTCCGCCCAAAAGATGGCGGACAAGTCTACCTCCAACCCAGTTCAGTCGGGAGAAGGACTTGTCCGCCTCTGGCGGATCTCCCTCCTAGCCTAGCTTTGAAGTCATTACCACGAATACCGAATCGTGTACGTTACAACTTTCTCTTCGTCTTTTCCAATCTTCACCGGAAATTTTATTGTGGACTGATCAACCTTCTCAAAGTTTGCCGAGAATTTAACAATTTCCCACTCGCTCCATCGCCATGGGTGCTCATAAATCTGAATCTCAACCGCTTCCTTCTTGTGGTTGCGGACTTTTATCTCGATCGTTTCTTCAACTACTCTTCTACTGATCGTTTTAAAATCTTTCTGCACACGCTCACCAACTATATCGAACGCATTTCCAAGATAAAGTCGAAGCTCTTCATCTTTCGGCGTATGGTCGATCAAATCCTCGCCGATGAATTGTTCTTTTCCTTCATCGTCACGTTTGTAGACGCGAACCTTTCCTTTAGGGAGCGGAATACCAAGTCCAGATTTTTCATCGTTCTTGAACGTAACAAATACACCAACTTTTGTATTCGATTGCTGTCCGAAGCTGCTCTGGTCTCTGTAAGAGTAATTTCTATACCAGTACCGCCACTGATCGGATAACCCATCATAGATAAATACTTTCTTCGAGGCAACATTGTGTCCTGTGATCAGCTCGATTTGCTTTGTCTCGTTGTTGTTTAGATCAGTATGACGCTGAAGAGTGTAGTAGCAATATTAACATCGCCAGCAACTAACTTCAAGCCCGCATCCTTGAACGATGTACCCGAATTATTTGTGAGCGTAACCCATCCGGTTAAATCCAGCTTGGAGTCATCTTTGTTTAATAGAGCAACATAATTTGCGTTCCACGATAGTGAACCTGCAAGATAGCTGATTTCCGTTTTGTGCTCGCCGGCTTTTTCGTTTTCAACAAGCCACTCGAGCTGCGGTTTCAGTATCAATCCTTCAGGAAGTGAAGGCAGAATTAATCGCCCCGCCGGATTTATCTCGATCTTTCCATCGATTTCGGCAACAAGTCCACCGCTGAAGCTTGAGGAGATCAAGTTTCCCCTCACAGTATATTCTTTTTTTGTTTCCTCATTCAAGCGAACGAACTCTACTTGCTTTCCGATGTACTTTTCCATCAGCTTCGCTTGGCTGACAAGATCGTACTGGTAGTTTTGCTCAAGAACTCTGACTGCAAATGGATCGGTGAGACTTGAAAAATGGAGCGATGTTCCATCGATAGTCGAAGGAATATTTGGAATTACTACCCGACTTAAACCTTTTGAAATATTGATGGTTCTTTCTTCGCGTATGAGCGAAAGATTCTGATTGTAAATTGTCAGATCGACAGATGTACGCTCACCGGCAGTTGTTTGCTTCATCTGAGCGAACAGGTGCTGACTGCTCAATACGATCAGAATTAACAGTATTATTACTATCGTTCTTTTCATAATGATCCCCTTTCTTATAATAAGACGATTCGATTTGCCATTTCGTTTAGTTATAAGTTAAGAATGTTCCATATCATTTCCCAGCGTTACCGACGATTACTTTCTCCTGGTCCTTGTACTGCAAGCGGTAAAGTTTGTAGTAGATTCCTTCCAATGCAAGCAGTTCCTGATGCGTACCCATTTCGCGTATCTCACCTTTATGCATCACAATAATCTTATTTGCACGCTGGATAGTGGAGAGACGATGTGCGATAACGATAGACGTTCTTCCTTGAAGAAGCTTTTTAATTGCTTGCTGGATGAGAATCTCGGTCTCGGTATCTACGCTCGATGTAGCTTCATCGAGTACAAGGATTCGAGGGTGTACGGCGAGGGCACGTGCGAATGATATGAGTTGTTTTTGTCCTACCGAGAGTGTTGCTCCACGCTCTTTAACTTCCTCGTCATAGTAATTAGGCATGTTCTCGATGAAACGATTTGCACCAACGACACGAGCAGCAGCTTTAATGCGATCCATTGAAATACCATCGTTACCGAGACTGATATTAGATTTGATGTCACCCGAGAAAAGGAATACATCCTGCAAAACGATCGCGGTGTGCCGCCGAAGATCTTCTTTATTGATAGATCGGATGTCGATACCGTCGATGAGAATTTCTCCGCGCTGGTATTCATAAAATCGGCAGAGCAAATTGATGATGCTGGTTTTGCCGGCTCCGGTGTGCCCGACGAAGGCAGCCGTTTCACCGGGCTTAATGATGAAGGAGATATTTTTTAAAACCCATTCTTCGTTTACATATGCGAACCAGACATTTTTAAATTCGATTTTGCCCTGTAATTTATCCAACCGGATCGGTATTACCGGATTCTGAATGATTGTTTGATCGTCCAACAGTTTAAAAACACGTTCCGATGACGCCATCGCTGTCTGCATTATATTGTACTTTTCCGATAGATCTCGGATTGGCCTCCAGAACATTTCGTTGAACTGGAAGAAAGCTATCATCGTGCCGATGCTTATGCTTCCTTCCAATGCACCGACTCCGGAATACCAGATGATAAGTCCGATTGCAATCGCACCGATGAGATCGACGCCAGGATAAAACAGAGCATAGTAAAAAATCGATTTGATGTTGGTATCACGGTGTGTAGCATTGATATCGGAAAATTTATTGTACGATTTTTTTTCACGATTGAAAATCTGATCGACCATCATACCGGTAATATGTTCCTGCATGAATGTGTTGATACGTGCAACCTGTAAACGTACTTCACGGTATGCTTCACGGGCTTTCTTGCGGAAGAGAAATGTTCCGTAAAATAGAAGCGGCAAGACGCTGAGAGATATCAATGCAAGCTCCCAGCTCATTGTGAACATGAAATATAGAATTCCAATAATCGTAAACACATCGCTGAACACCATGACTACTCCCGAAGAGAACATTTCATTTAGAACTTCTACATCGTTTGTAACACGGGTGATTAACCGACCAATAGGATTGCCATCGTAGAATTTGATACTAAGGTTTTGTAGATGTGTAAACACCTGCATTCGCAGATCGAAGATAGTTGCGGGTGTCGTAAGCTTTACCGAGTATTTCCTCATCGTGCATGGTTCAATTCAAAATTAAAAAGGCAAAATGAAAAAATTATTGCTTGGATTTTCCACGGGCTTTACTGACGATAGCCCCCAAAACGCGTTTTATCTCATTAGTTTTGGAAATTATATCGTCAAGTCGGGGTTGTTTAATTATTTTCGAAGCGCCAAGCAATCGTAACCAATAATGAGTTTCGCGGGCTTCACTCAATGCGATATTCATCTTGTATGTAAATAAATCCTTTGTATATGCTGCCTCAGCTTCTTCAACATTAGCTCCAATCGAAGTTCCACATCGCAATAATTGCTTACCTAAAACATTACCCTCTCGTGAGTGCGGAAGTTGAGTTGTTAAATTTACAATGCGAACTCCAAAGTTAAATGTTCTTTCCATTATATCTTGGTACATAATTCCTCCATTGTTTTTGCATTTTTCATTTTTCCTTTTGTATTGATTAAAGTTGTTTCAGTTCTTCCTCGAGTAAGTGCTTCTCATACAAATCGGCATAGATGCCACCTATCGCAACAAGCTCATCATGTGTTCCCCGCTCAACAATCTCACCGTTATTGAGTACGACAATCATATCTGCATCTTTCACGGTTGAAATGCGATGACTTATAATAATGCTTGTGCGGTCTTTCATTACATTTCGGAGGCGTTTTAGAATTTCTTCTTCCGTGTAAGTATCGACAGCCGAGAGTGCATCATCAAGAATTAAAATCTTTGGATTACGCATTACTGCACGTGCGATGCTAGTGCGCTGCTTTTGCCCGCCCGATAACGTTATCCCGCGCTCGCCCAACATTGTTTCATACTCTTTCGGGAATTCTTTCACATCCTTCGCTATTTGAGAGATTTCAGCCGCTTTTACGATTTCATCTATTCCGCCAGAGGCGGACAAGCTTCCATTATTCCCTCTTCTCGGCGAGTCGTCCACGACCCGACGGGTCGGTTGACCCGTGGGGAGTCGTTGACCCTCTTCTCGACGAGTCGATCTACGATCCCGTAGGGAGTCATCAACCACACTCCCATTCTCTAAAACTCCATAAGAAATATTTTCCTTCAGCGTATCGGAAAAAAGGAATGTTTCCTGCTGAACGTAACCGATACTGGAGCGTAATACTTCCAGCGGTATCTTCTTAATATTTATCCCATCTATCAGAAGTTCACCGTCGGTTACATCGTACAACCTCGGGATGAGATTAATGATTGTTGATTTCCCGGAACCGGTATAACCAACGATGGCGATAGTATTGCCTTGAGGAATCTGGAGATTAATATTTCTCAATGTTAACGATTGTGAAGTTTTATGGCTAAAAGAAACATTACGGAATTCGATTGCTCCTTTAATTTCTTTGTTAGAATAATCCGTTTCGTCAGTATTTTGGATATCCGGTTTAGTATCCATAATCTTCGTCAATCGTCCCATCGAAGCTGCACCTTGCTGAAGAAGATTCGTTACCCAGCCGAATGCAATCATGGGCCAAATCAGGAGTGTAAGGTATCCGAAGAATGCTGTGAGCATGCCGATGGTTATTTCGCCATTGATGACTTGCAATCCGCCAACATAAACGATGATGACAAGCGAGCTGCCGATAAGCATGAACATCAGGGGCCAAAGGATGGACTGGATTTTAGCAAGAACTAAATTTTTTTTGAGATATTCCCAGCTTAAATCTTTAAAACTATTGATTTCA
>JACQYX010000176.1 GCA_016207985.1 Ignavibacteriales bacterium
GGAACCAGCCAAATCATCCAAACGATGAAGCTGTACCGATGGAATTCTGTTCGGGCTGCTTTGCTTCCTTTTCTAACCACAAAGGTTGCCCATAGGGCATGAGCTAACATAAGCCAGAGAGCGATCTGACCTGTAAGTGTGTGCGGCTCTCGCAAGTTAAAAGGTCCTTTAGCTATCCAGTGCATCGCTGAGGTTCCACTTACATCGAAAATGAAACCGGCCCAAAAAGCAGCAACATGCCAATGTTTGAGGTTACGAGTGATCCTTTCTGACCAAACACCAACTGAGTAGAATACCAATGCAAGTGTAATGAGAACAGTTGCTATAATTAACAGTGTAGACATAATTATTATTTCATTTTTTTAGCCATTCATTGAACAATTTATTGATGTCTTCTTCGCTGAGGTGTCTTAACCTGCCGGTCGACCGACGCTGACGAAAAGCTTCGTACAATGAAACAGCACACGCAACAGAAACATTCAAGCTCTGTATCATCCCAACCATAGGTATCTGAAAGTTCTCATCGGCAAGCTTCGCCGCTTCAGCCGAGACTCCTCGGTGTTCATTCCCGAATACAAGTGCAACCTTCTTTGTAAGATCAAGCTCGTACAACATTTTCGATTTCTTGCCAAGATGTGTGGCAAAGATGGTAAATCCCTCATGGTGGAGCTGATCGTAGCATTCTTGTATTGATTTGAAATTTCTTCGCTTAACCCACTTTATTGCAGTTGCCGAGCTTTTCTTTCCAAGCTTAGGGAATTGTTCATTAAGATATAAAAGCTGCACTTCCATAATTCCCACAGCGTCTGCAGAACGAAGAATGGCACTCACGTTGTGCGGATCATGGATGTCTTCTATAACAACCGTCAGGTCGGACTGCCGCTGTTGAAGGACTGAGAGAAATTTTTCTTTTCGACGCTCAGTCATAATTAATCTTGTCCTTGTCTAATTTGTAAGATTGCAATTGCATTGATGACGAGAACCGCGCCAAAAATCTGTATCGGTGTTAAGACTTCCTGAACTATGAAAAATGCCGAGACGATAGCCACTATCGGCTCAAACGTTGCCGTAATATTCCCTCGTGAAGCAGTAAGATATCTCATGCCCGAAAAATAAAGAGAATGAGGAATGAGAATAGATATCACTGCAAATCCAAAAAAGACCGTCCATGTCTCAGTTGAATATTTTGCAGCTATTATTTCCCAGGGTGGATTAACAATTGACCAAAAGATGGAGGCAAATAGGAAAGCATAGACGAGACATGTCCATACGTTGTATTTTTTCAGAAGGCGTTTGAGCCAGCCATTTGTGAAGCTCCAGCAAAGTGCCGAAGCTAATCCCGTCATCAGACCGAGATGATTAATCGTTATAATAGAAAAATCTTTTCCGGCAACAGCGAGGTAACATCCAACCAACGAAACTGATCCAGCGATGACTTTTATTTTGGTGACCTTTTCTTCACGACTCAACGCGGCATAAAGAAGAACCAGAATAGGTGCAAGATATTGAAGAAGAATTGACGTGGCGACATTTGTTGTTGCGATAGTAAAATAATAAGTAAAGTTGGATCCTGCAATGCCAAGAATTCCAAGGAGTGCAAATTTATATAGATCTTTCAATTCTACACTGAGTAACTCTCGCTTGAAAAGGTAAAAAAAGATGCCGAGCATCAGAAAAGAAAAAGTAATTCTCATCTGGACGAGTATAAGAGTCTCAACTTGCTGGTTGAAAAGAAATTTTGCAATCGTAGCTGCTATTCCCCAGAACGTTGTGGCTCCGAGGATATAAAAATAACCTTTAAGCGACTTCATTACTTGGGAGGATTATCAGCAGGGGGAGGCGATCCCTCTTCGGTTTTACGCCGGAAGAATTTGCTCATCTCGTCGTTCCCAGCGATCTCGTATAGCTGAGAAAGTTTTTGGTAGATAGCTTGTGGCTGTGGAACGATGCTCGAGCCCTGTTTTAGAAAATCTATGAGGGAATTAATTGGAGGAATATTTAAATCGGGTTCATAACAGTCCGCTGCCTCCAAATACGGTGCCGGCGTCTCGGGCTGTACTGCTGCAGCTTTCTTATAATATTGCAGAGCAAGCTCATAGTTATCGTACACCGAGTGTGTAACTTCGAAGACGTTTGCGAGCCACATGTATACATCATACGAAATCCGAGGAAACTCTTTCACGATCTTCTCGCCGAATAAGCATAACTCTTCCGGCTTCAATGTATGATTCCAGAATAGAAGTTTGTACAACTCGATGTCATCGAGATGATTTTTTATCGCTTGCTCGAATGCATCGAAGATTTCATTGAATTCCTTCGACGATTCGAAACGTTTCCGTATTTCGTCGACCGTTAGTTTGGGCATGAAGTAAAAAAAGTAACTATTTTTTCGTTAATCATTTCTGTTGTATTCACTATTGCCCTTTTCTCGAATCAATCGCTTCGCGACCAAACTTTGGAGCCGCAGCGCCACCAGGTGCAGGAACGGGTGGAAAAAGGTGAGATGACACAAGAGCAAGCCGATCGTGCAGAGGAATTCATGGCATCTTCATCGATTATGTTATTCACCGGTGTAGTCGGCGCGATTGTAGTCGTTACTATTGCAGTTTTTGGTGCACCGTTGATTCTCTGGCTCATCGTGAAGTTTGCTTTCAAAGCTCCAGCGGGATACAAAAAAATTCTGGAAGTGTATGGGCTTTCTTCTCTCATAGGTATTTTGAGTGCGATAGTAACACTGATTATGATGCACCTCTTCGATTCGGTGCGTGCGACACCCGGTGCCTCGCTGCTGTTGATGAGTGATTTCGATTACAACAGTTTTGCACACAAGTTCATAGCTTCATTGAATATTCTAACAATCTGGCAGACTGCAGTTTTCGGAATGGGAGTCGCAAAGGTTTCTAATAAATCATTAGGTACCGGAATGATGGTTTCATTTGGACTCTGGTTAATATGGGTGATTCTATCCGCATCTGTTGGATTAGGGATAGGATAGGAGCGATGAGCAGTGAGCATTGAGCGTAAAAAATAGATAGCATGTAGTTTTGAGTTTTTAGACTGTTACCGTTCTAAAAACTTTTACTCATTAGAAATATCTCTCCCACTCAAACGGCTGATTGATTGATAACAGCGACTCAGGTATAGATTTGCCTTTGCCGTCGATTTCCCGCAATCCTACAAATGAATGTAAATCCCCGATGTCCACAAGCTTCGGCGGCAGCTCTGAGTGTGTATCCACTTGATATGATATACCAAGATCAGCCGGTGTTGTCTTTGTGCCGGCGTGTTCAATAACAATGTTCCTGATGATCACATCGTATGCCCGCTTGCCATTGAAAGGTAACTGATCGTATATGCTCAGATCGAATGTTTTATATTTAGAAGATGCGATAGCAAACAGAGTCGAAAGTATTCCAAGAAAATTCAATTTACGGATAAAATCTTTTTCTGGATCGTTCGGCACATGACCCGATTCTACCAGCAGTGTGCTTGTTCCCCACTTTTGCATGTTATCACCAAATGCTCGCGGTTCGAAGCTGTCGTCATACTTTGTTACTTTACCCTGAATGAATTGATTCATTGTTACTGTAAATGCAGAAGCGATAAACTTCGATCTGATTCTTACGTCATTATCACTCTTATCATGATTTATTGATGGTGATAATAAGCCGATAGCCGCAATTTCTTTTTTCGGTCCAACGGTACTCAACTCCTGATCATGAAGATTGAAGCCAAATTGCGGCTTGAATTCGTTTTGGAGTTGTTTTAGGATTTGTGCTTCCGGAGTAACCAATGCAAGTGCATCACGGTTCATATCGATACCTTGTGCCGTGCGGCGTTGGTTACGTGCGGCACCATCAGGATTTAGCAACGGGAGGAATAAAAGTCGAAGTGAAGAAAGAATTTGCCGAGTAATATTCTTATTTATTGTCTTGAATAAATAATTGATAATATCGCAAATCGCCATAGTAGCAGTCGATTCATCGCCGTGCATTTGTGACCAGAGGATGACAGATATCTCTCCGTTGCCCGTAGAAATTAATCGAATATCACGATTCTCAAAGGATCTTCCGGCAGAGCGAATGCGTAATAATCCAGCAGATTGTTGAACAAAATCATCGAGTTTCTTCTGCAATAATTCCGGATGGATCGAACGTTCTCGGAATTCATCTACTCGATAGTCGCTGTATTCTTGAAAAAGTTCTTGAGAGTATTGTAGCATCCATTTCATAATTATCTTAGCTCAAAGTTAAATTCGATACAGGTTAAAACATCGTATGAAATGTGTTAATATAACGAAATCTTTCTTTCCTTGCATACATTGTACTTTCTTTGTATATTTTGTTTGTAAAAAAATATATAGCCAATAAATTGCCCGTTTGGGCTTTTTTTATCTTATCGAGATTATGAATATCATAGACTTTAACATTTCAGATGACCATCTACCATAACATCGGAAATCGATGCGTTGATCCGACAGGTTTCTTCTCTATTTACGGAATACATTCAGATGAGTCGAAATGTACCCTCGGAAATCTTGACGACGTTTGAGAACATCAAACATCCGAGACGAAAACTCTTTTTCATAGCGGCGAACATTTCAAAAGATGTTGATTCTAAACAGAGGATTCTTCAGCAGCACACATTGAGAGATCAATATTTTGAGCTTGCCAGGTTATTGACATCCGAGGTGGATGTGATGAGAATAGAAAAAGACCTTGATGAGAAACTGCATGAAAGCATTCAGAAATCGCAGAAGAAATTTCTTCTCCAGGAACAGATGCGCATACTTCAAGACGAGCTTGGATCGGAGGAGGTGCTTTCACCCGAGCTTATAAAGCTGAAAGAACAGATCGATAAGGCGAAGATGCCGTCAGAGGTGTATGAAAAAGCAATGGAGGAATTCAATAAGCTCAAAAAGACACCTCCGCAATCGCCCGAGTTCGGTGTGAGCCGAAATTATTTAGACTGGATGATTGCAGTTCCATGGCAACAGCGTACGAAAGACAATCTGGATGTCGAGCATGTTCAGAAAATTTTGGATGAAGATCATTTTGGTTTGGAGAAACCCAAAGAACGCATACTCGAGCACATTGCTGTATTGAATTTAGTGAAGGAGATGAAAGCACAGATTTTATGTTTTGTTGGTCCGCCGGGGGTTGGAAAAACATCGCTTGGCAAATCGATTGCACGAGCTCTCGGTAGAAAGTTTGTCAGAATTTCCTTAGGCGGTGTGCGTGACGAAGCGGAGATCAGGGGACACAGACGCACTTACATCGGTTCTATGCCGGGGAAAATTATTCAATCCATGAAACGCGCAGGCGTTATTAATCCCGTCATCCTCATGGACGAAGTCGATAAGATGAGCATGGATTTTCGGGGCGATCCATCCGCTGCGCTCCTCGAGGTTTTAGATCCTGAACAAAATACGACTTTCAACGATCACTATTTAGATGTTGATTATGATCTCTCGCATGTGATGTTTATAACTACTGCGAATGTGAGGTACAATATTCCAATGCCGCTTCAGGACAGAATGGAGATCATCGAGCTTCCCGGATACCTTGAATACGATAAATGTGAAATAGCGAAGAGGCACATCATTCCAAAACAGTTGCGTGAACACGGATTGGATAAAAATCATGTGGACATCGCTAACGCCGCCGTCATAAAAATTATTCAGCAATACACGCGAGAAGCGGGTGTTAGAAATTTAGAGCGAGAGATCGCTTCAATATGTCGGAAAGCAGCGAAAGACATTGTGCTCAACAAACGGAAAAATGGAAAACGAAAACAATCGTTATTGATTATAGTCGATGAAGAAAAAGCCGAGCAATATTTAGGTGTACCCAAATTCCGTAAAAAAATAACGAGTGGTGAGAAAAGAATCGGCTCGGTTATCGGATTAGCATGGACGAGCGTAGGTGGAGATATCCTCAACGTTGATGTCACTATCATGGATGGTATAGAGCGTCTCACTTTAACGGGCCAGCTCGGTGACGTAATGAAAGAATCTGCTCAGGCAGCGCTCAGCTACATTCGGTCAAACGCCGATGTTCTCGGTGTTCCTCCTGGTTTTTATAGGAAAAAGGAGATACACATTCATTTGCCTGAAGGGGCAATCCCCAAAGATGGACCTTCTGCTGGCATCACGATGGCAATGGCAATTGTTTCTGCCGCCTCCCATCG
>JACQYX010000177.1 GCA_016207985.1 Ignavibacteriales bacterium
GCCCGTGGTTGATGTGAATAACAATCCCGATAACCCTGTCATAAATACGAGATCGTTTGGTGAGAAACCACGTTTGGTTGCTAATATGGCATCAGCATTTACACGTGGATTACAGTCGGGCAGAGTAATCGCAACTGCAAAACATTTTCCCGGTCACGGTGACACTCGGATTGATTCGCATATTGATTTACCTGTCATCGATATATCGCGCGCACGAATGGATAGCGTAGAGCTTTTTCCGTTCCGACGAGTAATACAGAACGGTGTATTTTCAATTATGACAGCACATTTTTATGTTCCTTCAATCGAATCAAAACGCGGGTTGCCATCTTCACTCTCAAAAAATATCCAAACAAAATTACTTCAAGACGAGCTTGGCTTCGATGGCTTGATTGTTACTGATGCACTCGAGATGAGAGCAGTTGTGAATACATTTCGTACTGATTCCGCTGCGGTACTGGCAGTCGAAGCCGGCGCCGATATGATTCTCCTCCCAACCGATGTTGAAGTAGCAATTCAGGCAATTTTAAATGCTGTTCGTAATAATCAGATTTCCGAAGAACGAATTAATCATTCAGTTCGGAAAATTCTGAGTTTAAAACAGTGGGTTGGTCTTGATGAAAACAATCGTGTCGATGTTGAAGCGATTTCGAATACAGTTGCTTTATCTGATAATCTTCGACTCGCAAAAGAGATTGCCCGTGCGTCCGTAACGCTTTTGAAAAACGATAATACATTTCCGCTTGATCGATATGACGCTAAGAAAATTTTAAATGTAATAGTCAGCGATACGGAGGGATATCGAAACGAGGTACATCGCCCAGCTACTACTCTTTTAAATGAACGGGTAGGAATCCTTCAACAAATACGATGGCGATCGATTCAATAATTAAACAGGCAGGTGAAAGTGATATTATTATTCTTCCTATCTATTCAAAAGCACGCTCAGGCAAGTTGGGATTGTCGGATAATCTTATTAATGCGATCAATCGTTTATTAAGTTTAAATAAAAAAACGATTCTCATAGGATTCGGGAGTCCATATGTCCTTGGCACATTCCAAGCAGCCGCTGCTTATTTATGTGCTTATTCGGATGCTGAGCCATCAGTTGAAGCTGCTGTTGAAGTCCTTTTCGGTGAGATACCAACGCGAGGGCGGCTGCCGGTTACAATTCCCGGTTTGTTCGAATACGGAAGCGGACTTGTGATGCCTCAATCGGTACTCAGATATGATTTCCCGGAGTATGTTGGATTTGAGCCGGACAATCTTGCACTGCTCGATTCAATCATGACGCAAGCAATAACTGATTCAGCTTTCCCCTGCGGTCAATTAGCTGTTGTAAAAGATGGTGCGATTGTTTTGAATAAATCGTTCGGGAAACAGACTTACGGCAAAAATAATCCGGCAATCAATAATGAAACTATGTTTGATATCGCTTCGGTGACAAAAGTTATTGCAACTACTTCGGCAATCATGAAGTTATATGATGAAGGAAAGATTCTACTTCATGATTCTGTTGTGAAGTTCATCCCTGAGTTTGGTAATAAGGGAAAAGACAAGATAACAATCCGTAATCTTTTGCTACATAATGGAGGACTGCCTGCATTCAAACGATTGTATTTGACGTGCAAATCACCGCAGGAAGTTCTCGATTCGGTTTATCAAACAGAGATGATATATCCGATTGGTGATTCAACTGTGTACAGCGATTTCGATTTTATTCTTCTTGGAAAGATTGTTGAGAAGATTGCGGGGGTTACACTTGATAAGTATGTCGATTCAGTTTTCTTTAAACCGCTTGGTATGACATCTACATTCTTCTCCGCCGAAGGCGGATCCCTGCCCGACAGATGGCAGGCGGGTGCCTCTGGCGGAAATCCTTCATCACCCATGCGAAATAAAATTGCCCAAACTGAATACGATTCAGTTTACCGGAAACGATTAATTCAAGGTGAAGTTCACGATGAAAACGCGTTCGCTCTTGGCGGAGTATCAGGTCATGCGGGATTATTTTCAACAGCATCCGATCTTGCCATCTTCATGCAAATGATAATGAATGGTGGAAACTATAGCGGTAAGCAATATTTGAAACCTGAGACCATAAAACTTTTTACAACCCGACAAGGTAAACAAAGTACACGCGCTCTTGGCTGGGATACGAAAACGATGAACGGTTACAGCTCGGCTGGAACTTTGTTCGGAGAAAAATCTTTTGGACATACGGGCTTTACCGGCACATCAATTTGGGTCGAGCCAGAGAAGAAAATTTTTATTATATTATTGACCAATCGTGTTTATCCGACACGAAATAATTCCAAAATCATGGAAATCCGCCCGAAAGTGCATGATATTATAATACGATCTTTACGATGAGAGTTTAATTAAATTGGTTTGACCGATTCTTAAATCATCCTTTAGAAACCGTTAAAACGGTTTGAATATATATGGTTTATTCTTTTAACACCTCGATTAATCGAGGTGTTAATAAAATAAATGTTTTAATAATAACTGTTTCAACAGTTTTAGAAAATGAAACGAATCAAAAGTAGACATATACAAATTCCTCGTTCAAAGGGAAAAAAATTTATTGGCATGAAGCCATTCGAGGGGTACAAACAATTGGCAGATGAAGAATTGAAAGAGTTAAAGCGTCTAACGATGCGTGAAGCAATAATACAAACGGAGATACTTTTACGAGCAACAAAAAAGATGAAATGATCATTTCACTTATTTGAACAGGAAACCTGAATCTTGAAACTTGAAACAAAAATCTATTAAGGAGCTTAAATGAAAATCCCCAAATTTGAAAACGAACCATATACCGATTGGTCGAAACCTGCCAATCGGAAAAAACAAGAACAGGCAATTGCCAAATTAGAAAAAGAGTTTGGTAAAAAGTATCCAAACATAATCGGCAGTGAGAAAGTTTATTCAAACGATAAACTTAACTCGCTCAATCCGTCAAATCCAAGTCAGGTTGTAGGTGTGTTTCAGAAAGGAACGACAGATGATGCAAATCGTGCAATGGAAGTTGCGCTGAATAAATTTGAAGAGTGGAAGTGGGTACCCCCTGCAAAGCGTGCTGCTTATCTTTTCAAAGCAGCAAAGATAATGCGTAAGCGACGCTTCGAGATTAATGCCGCCATGATTTTAGAAGTTGGCAAAACCTGGCCCGAGGCAGATGGCGATACAGCCGAGGCGTTCGACTTCCTTGAGTTCTACGCAAGAGAAATGCTGCGATATGCAAATGCAAAGACAGCCATCCAGCTACCGGGCGAGAAGAATGAACTTGAATACATCCCGCTTGGTGTTGGTGTAGTAATTCCTCCGTGGAATTTCCCGATGGCAATTCTTACAGGCATGACAACTGCGGCTGTGGTTGCAGGCAACACAGTTGTACTAAAACCTTCCAGCGATTCACCGCTAATCGGTTACAAGTTTATGGAGGTTATGGAAGAAGCGAAGCTTCCGGCAGGTGTTATAAATTTTGTAGCCGGTCCAGGTGGTGCAGTTGGCGATACTCTGGTTAAGCATCCCAAGACTCGATTCATTGCGTTTACCGGTTCGAAAGAAGTTGGCATTCACATCAACGTTGAGGCGGCGAAGGTTCAGCCCGGACAGATTTGGCTGAAGCGAGTCGTTGCCGAGATGGGAGGAAAGGATTCCATTATAATCGATCAGGAAACAAATCTTGAAGAAGCGGCTGCAGGAGTTACGGTTTCAGCTTTCGGATTTCAAGGACAGAAATGCTCTGCTTGCTCACGTGCCATCGTTGATGAGAAAGTGTACGATAAGTTCGTTGATATGCTGAAACAAAAAGCTGAATCGATTACAATTGGTCAATCGAAGGAATTGAAAAATTATATGGGACCTGTGATAAACAAAGGTTCGATGGTCAAGATATTGGAATGCATCGATACTGCCCAAAAAGAAGGTGGCAGACTAATCGCGGGCGGTGATCGCGCCCCGGGTGATGGTTATTTTTTGAAGCCAACGATTATTGCTGATGTTGAACCAAAAGCAACGATTGCACAGGAGGAAATCTTTGGACCGGTGCTTGCTGTAATCAAGGCGAAGAATTTCGATCATGCACTTGAGATTGCGAACAATACAGAGTACGGATTGACAGGTGCTGTCTACACAAAGAATAAAAAGAAACTTGAAAAAGCTAAGAAAGAATTCTATTGCGGCAACCTTTATCTCAACCGTAAATGCACAGGTGCCATGGTTGGTGCGCATCCATTCGGCGGTTTCAATATGAGTGGCACGGATTCGAAAGCCGGAGGGCAGGATTATCTGCTGCTGTTCACACAGGCGAAATCGATTGCGACGAAGATAAAGTAGTTGAGTACAGAGTAGATGAGTATCAAGATACTATTCAACAACAATTTAACATAGGAGGGTCTATGTACAGATTCATTTTATTAAGAGAAGTGGCTGCGCTTGTGAACGGGGTTATGCAGCCGGGTTTATATGATGTGGAATGGGATGCACATAATGCGCCAAACGGTGTTTATTATTATCGTTTATCGACTGAAACTTTTGTTGAAACGAAGAAATGTGTTGTGTTGAGATAAGAAAGCTTTTCTAGTGCAGCGAGACTGGCGTCTCGCGTCACATGTAAATCGACTCGCCGAGTCGATAATCTCGTGAGTTATGTGCTGCATAAGAGATTAGAATGAAATTAGATGATCCCTGATGAACCGACATATTACCGTCGTAATCTACCACATTATCAACCAATGGGAGCAACATATCACATTGTCTTTCGTCTGACAGGATCATTACCTGTTGCAATTATTAATGAACTCAAAGTCGGACATGAGAAGATCGAAAAGGAATACAGAAGAA
>JACQYX010000028.1:0-4382 GCA_016207985.1 Ignavibacteriales bacterium
ATAAAAATCTTGGCAATTACCTTATGAAAAAAACGGGGATGAAGATGGAGATTTGGCAGGGGACGTGTGTAGTACATGAGACGTTCAGTGCAAAGAAGCTGATCCATTTGAAGAATCTTTATCCTGATGCCAAACTGATCGCACATCCTGAATGTGAGGAAGTTATTCTTGATCAAGCCGATTTTATTGGATCGACCAGCGCTTTACTCCGATACGTACAACTGAGTTCAGCGAAAGAGTTTATTGTTGCCACTGAAACAGGGATAATACATCAGATGGAAAAAGCTTGTCCAGAGAAGCTGTTTATCCCTGCACCACCCGAAGAGAGTTGTGCATGCAACCAATGCCCGTACATGAAGCTAAACACGATGGAGAAAGTTTATCTCTGCATGAAAAACCGATCGCCAGAAATTATTCTTTCTGATGATTTAATTAAAAGATCGTTAATTCCTTTGAAGCGTATGATGGAGATGAGTTGAAAAGGTCATGACTGGGAGGGAGTTCCCACTCCCGACCAAATTGGTCGTTCAATCGGGAGCGAAGCTCCCTCAGAACGATCGCGTATTATTTTTTGCATGTCTCTTTCCATTAATTTACATTCTAAAGTTTAATATTCATTAAAACTATACAAATCATACGCAAGGAGATATCCCCAAGACTGGGAGGGAGTTCCAACTCCCGACCAGACTGCTGTGAATATAAGAATAAAAAAAGATATGACCCATTGGAAAATAATTGCAGGAAAAGAAAACGAGTATTTCTATCTAACGATTACGATAATCAATTGGCTGGCAGTATTTATCTCCCAAAAATATTTTGAAATTATTACGTCAAGTCTAAAATATTGTCAGGACAAAAAGGAATTACGCATAGCTGGTTTTGTTATAATGCCGAACCATTTGCATTTAATTTGCGCAGGAATATTAAATCATCCGCTTTCCGACACAATCAGAGATTTTAAACAGTTTACTGCAAAGAAAATTATTGAAGCACTCAGAGATGAAAAGCGGAATGAAATCCTATCCAACTTTCGAGAAGCAGCTAATGAAGATTCTAGGGGTAATGAACATAAAATATGGATTGAAGGGAATCATCCGATTTTGGTGGAGGATGAATACATGTTTCGTAATAAACTTTCATATATGCACGATAATCCAGTTAGAAAAGGTTTCGTGAGTCAAGCAGAACATTGGCTTTATTCGAGTGCAAGGAATTATTATTTTAATGATCACACGATTTTGAAGATAAAATGTATCGCTTAAATAAATGGTCGGGAGCAAAGCTCCCTCCCAGTAATTAGAATAATTATTAGTTATGGAGATAATCCTATGAAACGATTTCTATTACTTTTTGTCTCTCTCTCGATCATATTAACGATTTCTTTATTTGCTCAGTCGAAAAAAGATTCTAAGCAGGAAGATACATCAAAAACAAAAGACCCGATGTCTTCTCCTACTTTTAACGGTTTGAAATTTCGCAGCATCGGTCCGGCTTTGATGTCGGGACGAATATTATCTATTGCTGTCAATCCAACTGATAAATCTAACTGGCATATCGGAGTCGCATCGGGACGAGTTTGGAAAACAACAAACTCTGGAACAACATGGCCACCAATTTTTGATGATCAAGGTTCGTGCTCAATCGGTCAGCGAAGCGTTGGCTATGGCGATGGTGTTTACAAATCTGAGGATGGTGGAAAAACGTGGAAGAACGTTGGCTTAAAAAATTCGGAACATATCGCACGCATAATTATCGATCCAAGAAATTCATCCGTTGTTTATATTGCATCTCAAGGTCCGTTGTGGGGACCCGGCGGCGAGCGCGGATTGTTTAAAACCACCAATGCCGGTAAAACTTGGAATAATATTTTAAGTATCAATGAAAACACTGGTATAACCGATTTGGTGATGGATCCAAAGAATCCCGATGTTCTATTTGCAGCTTCGTATCAGCGCAGACGACATGTCTGGACTTTAATTGACGGTGGACCTGAAGGTGGAATCCACAAATCTTTGGATGCGGGCACTACATGGACGAAGTTGAAGAACGGTTTACCTGCTGGCGATATCGGAAGAATCGGATTAGCGATTTCGCCTGTGGATAATCGAGTCATATATGCCATAGTTGAAGCAACGAAAGGAAAAGGCGGTTTCTTCCGTTCGGTTGATTGCGGGGCAAACTGGGAAAAGCGGAGTGAATACGTTTCAGGTAGTCCGCAATATTATCAAACAATCTACTGCGATCCGAAAGATGTGGATATAGTATATTCGATGGATGTATTTTTACAAGTGTCTGATGACGCGGGGAAAACATTTAGTCGCTTAGGTGAAAAGTCGAAACACGTTGATAACCACGCGATGTGGATTGATCCAGAGGATACGCGGCATTATATCGTTGGCTCAGATGGTGGGCTATATGAAAGCTTCGACCGCGGACAGACGTGGGATTATTTTGGCAATCTCCCAATAACACAATTTTACGATGTCTGTGTTGATAACTCTAAACCATTTTATTATGTTTATGGCGGTACACAGGATAACTCAACGCTTGGAGGACCATCGCGAACACGTAATGCTTCAGGAATAACAAATCAGGATTGGTTCATTACAACAGGTGGTGATGGTTTCCAATCACGAGTCGATCCTAAAGATCCGAATATCGTTTACAGCGAAAGTCAGTACGGTGGACTCGTTCGTTATGATCGTAGAACGGGTGAAGAAATTGGCATTCAACCACAACCTGCAAAAGGTGAAGAGGGATTGCGATGGAACTGGGATTCTCCATTGATCATTAGTCCACACAGTCACACTCGTTTATATTTTGCAGCGAACAAACTTTTCCGTAGTGACGATAGAGGCGATTCATGGAAATCGATTAGCGGAGATTTGACGCGGCAGATCGATAGAAATCAACTTGAAGTGATGGGAAAAATCTGGAGTGTGGATGCAGTTGCAAAGAATGCTTCTACATCTCTGTATGGAAATTGCACCGCCCTTTCTGAATCACCAAAGAAAGAAGGTATGATTTACGTTGGAACAGATGACGGACTCATTCACGTTACTGAAGATGGCGGTACTTCATGGAAGAAATATGAAAAGTTTACAGGTGTTCCCGAAAAAACATTCGTTAGTCGGCTGCTAACATCTCAACATGATATCAATACAGTTTATACTTCATTCGATAATCACAAGATGGCTGATTTCAATCCGTATATTCTCAAAAGTATCGATGCGGGAAAAACGTGGACATCGATAAAAGGAAATCTTCCTGCCAATGGACCTGTCCTTGCGATAGCAGAAGATCATATTAATCAAAATCTTTTATTTGTTGGGACGGAATTTGGTGTCTTCTTCACAATCGATGGCGGACAAAAATGGATTCAGCTCAAAGGCGGGCTTCCAACTATTGCAGTCCGTGATAGTGCTATCCAGAAAAGAGAAAGCGATTTAGTTCTGGCAACCTTTGGACGAGGTTTCTATGTACTTGATGATTACTCACCACTTAGGAATGTGAAGAAAGAAATTTTTGAGACAGATGTTGTTACATTTCCAATCGAAGATGCAATGATGTTTATACAAGCATATCCGCTCGGTGGATCGAAGAAGGCGACACAGGGTGAATCATTTTACACGGCATCCAATCCACAATTCGGGGCAACACTTACTTATTATTTGAAAGATGCCTTGAAAACAAAAAAAGAAATCAGACAAGAAGCAGAGAAAGAAGCAGAAAAGAAAAAGCAGCCATTGCGTTATCCAACCTTCGAAGAATTAAGAGCTGAGGATGAAGAAGAAGAACCAGCCATCCTAATTACTGTAACAGATGCGGAGGGCAATATTGTCAGAAAAATTGCTGGATCGAATTCCAAAGGTGTCAACAGAATTACATGGGATTTGCGGTATCCATTACCATTTCTTGTTAGTCCGCCGCCGCCCGGAAGTGATTATGAGCCGGAAGCCGGTCCATTGGTGATGCCGGGGAGATACACGATTACGCTCGCTAAAAAAGTGAATGGTGTTATAACAACGATTGGTGAGCCGCAGTCGTTTACAGTATTTGTTCCCGGTCAGGAAAATATGATTCCTGAAGATAGAAAGTTGTTGGTCGAGTTCCAGAAGAAAGCTGCAAAGTTACAAAGATCATTTAGTGGGGCATCACAATTTACTGGTGAACTAAAAAATCGGATTGCTTCAATTAAGCGTGCACTCAATGAGACGGCTTCACCCGTTGATAATTTGATAAACGATGCACTTTCAATAGAAGTTCGACTTAACGAAATCATCCGCAACTTCCGAGGCGATCAGACACGTCGTTCACGAAACGAAAATTCACCACCATCGATTGGCGATCGGGTTAGCAAAGCTGTTAGCGATATGAGCACA
>JACQYX010000028.1:4407-5147 GCA_016207985.1 Ignavibacteriales bacterium
AGAGAGCCTGAGTGGAAAGGGCAATAAATATCTGAACCGGGATTCACAGGATTTATGGATTGCCTTGTTTAGTATAAAAGCAGATAAATGTAGAAATGTAGCTAAAGCAAAATAAATTTTATTAATTTCAAATCAGTTGACTAAAGTCAACTGAAATAAATATTGCAAGAAATTTAGATTGAAGGTATCAAGCATCTATAGCAGTTCACTTCTTCCGAAGGAATGACTTTGCCAAGTGAACTGAATAATTGCATCATTTTAATAATTTAACCGTATTTAAAATAGTCAACAAATGTCCATCAAAATAATTAATCAGGAGAATTACACATGCATGAAATTAACCGAAGGGATTTTTTGCGTAAGGGTGGAGTAGGATTAGTAGCCGGCATAACGTCGCCGCTCTGGTTCGATCTGCTCGCTCACGGGAAAATCCCACCGTCTTCCTCTACATTCTTCGAAGAACGCTTCGGCGTATCCGCTGAAGATATGAGGAAAATATTAAACATAGCTGTATCTAAAGGAGGAGAATTTTCAGAATTGTTTTTTGAATACCGCATTTTAAATTCTGTAAGGATGGAAGAAGATATAATAAAAGATTCGTCTGAAAATATTTCGCTGGGCGTCGGTATTCGTGTTCTTAAAGGGGCACAAACCGGTTACGGTTACACCGATGATCTCTCGTTCGATAAGATGAAACAAACTGCACTCACAGCTGCGGCAATCGCAGCAGGAATGTCGAA
>JACQYX010000256.1 GCA_016207985.1 Ignavibacteriales bacterium
ACGGCAGCTTCACCATCCGTTTTTGGTAATCGTCGAAGATTTTGCGCAGAGTGGAAAAAGAATTTTCTGAAACGACAGCCGATATTCGCTGATCGAGCGCCGCTGCCTGGATTCCGACTGCAGCTCCCATCGATGTTCCGAACAGACCGATCTTTCCGAGCGATACATCGGTTCGTGTGGTTAAGTAATCGATGATGCTTATTACATCGTTCTTTTCATAATAGCCGTAGGTGCAGTAAACACCTTCGCTTTCACCGTGACGGCGGGAATCGAAAAGGAAGACATTGTAATGACGATCGTGCATCAGCTTGGCAAATCGGATACCGTCGATTTTACAATCGGCGACACCATGAAGGTAGATGATAGTTCCTTTCGTCGGCTGCTGTGACTTTACGAGCCAGCTATTCAGGCGATATCCATCGTTGGTGATTACGTTTATCTCTTCGTACTTTATTCCAAGCTCAGATGGGTTTGTGGGTAAACCCGATTTACGATAAAACTCAGATGTGCGCCGCCTCGGCTGAAGCAAAATTGTCGGACCGATGAAGAATAAAACAATCGTAATCGAAACGAGAAAAGCTATAAGTGCGGCAGCAAGTGCAATTAAAAGTACCATTAAAATTCTATATTTTTTGGGTAGATATCATGATGATTTCCAATATAGGAAGTGATTTAATGGAATGCAATCGGAGAATGAAACCTTAATCCCGATGTAGAGAGATTAAGGTCCAATCTTCCTTTTGATATTCATAAAAAATTGAATTATATTTTGTCAAATCGTTTCCAAAAAAGGAAGGGAAATAATTATGGAAAACCATTATCTTCAATCTAATATTGTATTGGTTTTAATCTGTTTTTTTGTTGGCTCCATAGCCCACCCTCAACCAATTACAGAACAGATTTTACCAGAAATTTTTCCATACACACAAACAGCGAATATTTCATTTGACAACATGAATAATATTCACTTAATAAGTCTCTCAACTCAAATAATAACAACTTATCCATATAGTGATGAAGGTTTAAATATTCTTTCTTATACAAGAATTGAGAATGATTCTATTGTTCATATCACCGCAATTCCAGATACAGGAACTTTCTATAATTGGGGATTGGGTGGTTATGGAAATATTTTCAAACATTCTATCAAACCATATCGGGATAGTATCCTTCTCGGTTGGAGTAAACAACAATACAGTTGGGGTGACGTTTATCCTTTCTATTCATTTTCTAAACCGAGATTACATTTTGTTTCAATCATTGCTGGTAATATTCAACCTTTATTCGATGTTGACAATGCTCAAGCTCCTAATATAGTGGCTGCATCGAACGGTGTTCTCCACTTTATATGGGAAACCGACACAGCAAAAAATTCATACGGATTCTTCTAATAGTGAATATTTCCAACTTCAATACACAAAAGGTTTTGATACAACGTTCTTATCACCTGTCTCCATATATGATTCAATATCTTCTGCTTGGTATTTTCTACCCTCTTACAATTATGACATTAAAGTGGATAATAATAATATAGTTCATATCGGATTTCATTCGCGAGGATATTTAAAAGATTCTATATACGTTGCAAGGATATATCCCGATGGAAGAATTCAGATTTACTCAACAACTGGTTGGAATGCAAAATTTTACTTTACTGATAACGGAGACGAATATATTGTTTGTCCAATATCGGGAACTCAAGCTGGCTTGGCATTTTACTCTTCGAAATGGGGTGAATTATTTACACAGAAAAAATATTTCTACTCTGTAGGTTATCCAAAAGATTTTCATTTAATTTAACATCGAAAGATATACCATGTCTTCTCGTCAACTTTAGAGATACATTGGGATACATCAAAGACTTAGAACACGCAAACGATTCAGTTCTCACCTTAAAAACACCCGCTTACATGCTAGGGGGTTCAAGTATTGGCATCGATAGTAAAAACACTATCTGGTTTATATATAGCAAGACACCTCCCAGATCCTTAAGCTACATGTACGCTGATTTTGATACAGTTTGGTTATTAAAATTTATTGATCCGACCCTTGAGGATAGAGAAACAGTATTCTTGCCTAATAAATTTCTCTTATCACAAAATTATCCTAATCCATTCAACCCAAGTACAACGATTCAGTATGACATCCTCACAGGAATACATGTAACCTTGAAGGTGTACGATGTTCTTGGTCGTGAAGTTGTAACATTAGTAGATAGATTTGAAACAGCCGGTTACAAGTCGGTAACATTGGATGCCACTGGATTACCAAGCGGTGTTTATTTCTATCGCATCTTCATGAACAGCGAAACGAAAACTTTTATAGATGTGAAGAAGATGATAGTTATTAAGTAGAAATTGATTGTGAAGCTTATAAACTTCAAGCCGATTCTAGAAACAGAATCGGCTTTTTCTATTTTTGAGGTATATCGGTATTCTTCGTATATTTCTCTCCGTTATGAGTTTCCCGAAAAATATCGCTCTCATCCACGATTGGCTCGTCAGCATGCGCGGCGGTGAAAAGGTGTTCGAAGTTCTGTGTGAGCTTTTCCCAAGTGCAGATGTCTTTACACTTGTCCATAAAAAGGGATCGCTATCACCTTCAATCGAGAGAATGAACATTAAAACATCATTCATACAACACATCCCTAACGCGATGAATCGTTATCAATATTATCTTCCATTCTATCCAACGGCAATTGAACGTTTTAATCTCGACGAATATGATTTAGTTATATCGAGCAGTCATGCGGCGGCAAAAGGTGTTCGTACGAGAAGAGAAGCTCTCCATATCTGTTATTGTCATACACCAATGCGTTACATCTGGGATCAATATGAGCAATATTTTGGGAAAGGTCGCGCATCATGGATCACCCGCAGTGCGATGTCATTATCACTCGGTTATCTTCGCAGATGGGATGTAGAGTCGGCGAAGCGAGTAAATTATTTCATAGCAAATTCCCGGAATGTAAGAGAGCGGATTCAACGCATCTATCATCAAGATTCCCAAGTAATCTATCCGCCCGTAGATGTTGAGAGGTTCTCTGTTTCAACAAGGGATGAAGGATATTACCTCGTTGTCTCGGCTCTCGTTCCGTATAAACGCATCGATATTGCCGTTGAGGCATTCAATCAGTTAGGTGAGAAATTAGTTGTCATCGGAACAGGTGCAGAAGAAAAGCGACTTAAATCTTTAGCGAAGAAGAATATCGAGTTCCTTGGGTGGGTGGGAGATGCCGAACTGCAAAAATATTATGCAAGCTGTCGGGCGATAGTCTTTCCGGGAGAGGAAGATTTTGGAATCGTTCCGGTGGAAGGTATGTCGTGCGGGAAACCTGTTATCGCTTTCTCAAAAGGTGGAGCTTTGGAAACTGTTATCGAGGGGAAAACCGGTTTATTCTTCAACGAGCAAGAAGCTGAGAGTTTAGCAAAGAGAATAAAAGAAATAGTAAAATTTGAATTTGAACCGTCACAGATTAAAGCTCATGTTCAACAGTTCGATAAAATGATCTTCATTATTGATGTTACGTAGAAGTACTCATTCCTCTCCCAGAATTTAGGTGGGGGTTGGGTTCAATAATAATAATATACCAGTAACCAAGTTGCTAATTGAGCACCGATTCCGTAACATAAGTTAAATAAGTTTTATTTAAAACGAATGTCGAACAGACACATCTCTATAATAAAAAAAATTATCTTACTTCTGTTTGCTGTTCTAACAGTTTCATATAACAGTTCTGCTCAGACTAAATACATAATCCGACCTGCTATTTCTGCTCAAAAACCAGCCGAGCAAATCGTCGATTTATCATCACTATCTGATCGTCCGAAAATCGGAATCGTATTGAGTGGTGGGGGTGCACGCGGATTAGCACAGATAGGCGTTCTGAAAGTTCTTGAGCGTCATAACATCCCGATCGATTTGATTGTCGGTAATAGTCTCGGAAGCGTTGTAGGAGGTTTGTATGCATCCGGATATTCTATTGCAGAGATTGAGAGTATAGCTATTCATACTGATTGGGAAGAATTGCTTTCGTTTAGAGAAGAAACAAAACGTACCGATCTTTTCATTGGACAAAAGCAGACTCAGCAGGAAGGATATTTCTATATCCGATTCGAGGGATTGGAGCCAATCATTCCGTCATCGATTTCCGGCGGGCAAAGGATTTTGGATTTTTTCTCTTATCTAACTCTACAGGCACTGTATCATCCTAATCCAACATTCGATGAATTGAAGATTCCGTTTCGGGCTGTAGCAACCGATTTAATATAGCAGAGGCGCTGCGTGCAAGTGTGACAGTGCCGCTTCTTTACGCTCCGATTGAGAAAGATTCGATGTTTATGGTAGACGGCGGTCTCCGCTCGAATATTCCTGTGGATATCGCCCGATCGCTCGGCTGCGATATTGTTATCGTTGTCAATTCCACGAGCAGCATGCGAAAACCTGAGCAGATGAAAGCACCTTGGGAGATTGCCGATCAAATAATGACGATTATGATGCAAGAATCTAATCAACGTCAGTTGGAGCTTGCCGATATTATAATCACACCGTTAACAGGTGAGCGTATCGTATCCGATTTTTCAGGTTTGGATACATTAATATCCTCAGGTGAGCATGCAGCCGAAGGGTGCATCCCGAAGATTATCGAAATGATCAATGAGTGTTCAAACGTACAGCAATCTCTTGCAGATTCGAATTTTAAATCGGTATCTTTTGAATTAAGTGGCGACACTATCGATGAACGGCTCATGCAGGAGATTTTTCAGAAATTCGAGCGAGATACACTCTCTCAGCAAGATGTGGAAGAATGCCTCAATCAAATCTATAATTCGGGAAAGTATGATAATGTATATGCAGAAGTCACACCTTACGAGGATGAAACGAAAATTATTATCAATGTTCTCAATCCAGATACGATAAAGGAATTCAGATTCAGCGGCAACGAACTCGTTGGTGATAGTATCATCGAACAATCCATGACTTGTTGTATAGGACAAGATGCTCATAGCTCTGTTGTACAAAACTGTCTTGAGGATATCCAGAGAATTTATAGGAAGATGGGCTACTCGCTAGCGCGGATAGAATCTGTTAATGTTGAAAAGAAGACAGGGATTCTCTCGTTTAAAATCAATGAAGGGAAAATCGCAGGCATTCGTTTTGACGGAAATGTTATTACCAAGGATTATATTATCCGTCGTGAATTCCCACTTGATTTGGGTGAAGTGTTCAACATCGATAAAGCTTCTCAGGGAGTTGTCAATATAAAAAGTACCGGACTTTTCGAGTATATCTTCCTCAACGTTCGATATGAGAACGATCAACCGGTTGTCATATTGAGAGTTAAGGAACGCAGCTCTGAATTAATACGATTGGGATTTCACGCAGATGAAGAGCATGGGATCGTCAGCACAATCGATATCCGTGATGCGAATTTTCGAGGGGCATGGGAAGATTTAGGGCTTGTTATGCGTTATGGTTATCGGGATCGGTTCGCTCGTGCCGAGTACACAGTAAATCGAATATTTCATACATATTTCACTTTCAACATTAAAGGTTATTATCGTTCACGGGATGTCTTTACGTACTCATATGCACCGTCTGCTTCGTCCGAGCGTTGGGAAAGAACCGAATATGGTAAGTACAGGGAAATAAGATATGGAAGTAACATCGTCTTTGGGAGTCA
>JACQYX010000257.1 GCA_016207985.1 Ignavibacteriales bacterium
AGCATACTCAATCGTTACACCTCCAAAACCAACCGAAAGCTCGACCTCACGACGCATATCCATCGGTAAACTTGTATCGAGTGATGTTGAGGTCAATGCTCCTCCGGCACCCAACCCACCGATTCGAAGATTAGGTACAATCATAATATATCCAAATCCTTGACCACCGAGAAGTAACATCGGCGTCTTATCGAATTCGGCACAATTTGATTTCTTTAAATACTCATTGATCGGATTGAGATCCATGAATAATAAATTCTGTGTAAATCCACCCGCCCCACCGATCTTCGATTGAATGCTTCGTTTTGGCGGGAGAGGTTCTTCTTCATCTTCTTGCGCCAAGATTGGAAGCGTTAATATTGCAAGAACACTTAAAAATAAAAAGTACCGATACATGTCTATCTCCTTTCGTCAATTTATTAAACCTTGTGAATTTAGGAAATTAATTATAGAGAAGCAATGGAATTCATATTTATTTCATTTATTCAACCATAGCTCAAATATAACTAACTATTAGAGACTTCTGAAATATAATCAAACTGTCATGTTGATCCCGCTTGAAGAGCGGGAGAAACATCTAAACCTAGCTATAATCGAGATTCTTCACTCCATTAAGAATGATATTTAGGAATTTTTCAGAAGACTGTATCACTATAATCCAATCTCAACTGAGATCGTTTTCATCGCTTCAATAACAAACGCAATATGCTCATCCATCGGCACACCAAGCTCTTCACATCCTTTGATGATGTCTTCTCGACTTACATTTGCTGCAAAGCTTTTATCTTTCATTTTCTTCTTTACTGAAGACACTTGAAGATCGGCGATTTTATTGGGACGTACTAAAGCACAGGCAGTGATAAAACCGCATAACTCGTCACAAGCATATAGAACTTTCGCCATCAGAGTATCACGAGGAACTCCAGAATAAGATGTATGTCCAAGGATAGCGTTACGGATATCTTCAGGATACCCTTTCTCCTTTAAAATTTCTGATCCCTTCAAAGGATGATCAGGAGCTTTCGGATACATCTCATAATCGAAATCGTGCAATAATCCTACGATCGCCCACTTCTCTGCATCTTCGTTGTTCTTTTGTGCATACGCTCGCATCGCAGCTTCTACTGCGTACATATGTTTTAAGAGAGCTTCGTTTTTTGTGTATTCTTTCAAAAGTTGTAATGCATCTGTGCGATTCATACAATTAATGTCCGTTATTGATATTTGATGTTTTACGCCGTACTTGATAAAGATTGTAAAAATTGTGAATAATTACAAGAAATGGAAACATTCTTTTAATGATTCCTAGATATACCAATTCCTATTATTCAACATATTGACTTTGATATGAATCTTTATAATATTATTGCCAGTTATGGATATCGTCAATGCAAATATTGTCGACTATTTGTTGAACGTTACTCCGGAACGTGATGAAGTATTGGAAGAAATGGAGGAGTATGCGCTCGCACGGAACTTTCCTATCGTTGGACCCCTTGTTGGAAGATTACTTTACCTGCTCACAAAAACGACACAAGCTCAACGGATTTTAGAGCTTGGGTCCGGTTTCGGTTATTCAGCATATTG
Organism: Ignavibacteriales bacterium; assembly: GCA_016207985.1. Taxonomy (GTDB): domain Bacteria; phylum Bacteroidota; class Ignavibacteria; order UBA10030; family SZUA-254; genus JACQYX01. Next base: position 1,588 of record JACQYX010000257.1, read on the forward strand.
GTTTGCAAAGGCACTCGGTAAAGAGGGACAAGTTTATTGCACCGAAAGCGATCTGGATAACGTTGCTCATGCAAAGCAATATTTTCATCGTGCAAAAATATCGAATAAGATTATCTGTCATCTCGGTGATGCCCTTAAACTCATTGATGAGATTGAAGGACAATTCGATATAATATTTAACGACGTCGACAAGCACCAGTATCCGAAAGCATTCAGAAAATCAATTCCTCGACTTCGCAAAGGCGGACTTCTGATCAGCGATAACGTTCTTTGGAACGGCAGAATACTTCAGGATAAACCAGATAAAGATTCTGCAGGTATACTGACTTTCAATCGTCTTATCTACTCTTCGAAGGAGCTATTCAGTACAATTATTCCTTTACGCGATGGAATATCGATAAGTATTAAGTTATGATTCAAACTCAAATACAAAACAGAATACAATAAGTATGGATTGAAAAGAATAAGTTAAGAAGAAATCGAATGAGAGATATTATTCGAGAGAATTGGAGAATATATGAAGATTAAGGTTAAGAACAGCTCAAGAATCGGTGTTATAAGTTTGACGGGTGATTTCCTAAGCGAAGTAGAGCAGCGCGAGTTAAGGGAAAAAGTACACGAGTTAGTAGATCACGGTAAGAAAAATATAATCATCAATCTCACACGGTTAAAACATATAAACAGTTGTGGACTCGGCTCACTTGTTTGTGCTTATACCACTATGCGTAAAGTTGGTGGAGAGATGAGACTCGCTGGAGTTGGTAAAACCGTCAAAGAGCTTTTAGAGATTACAAAACTTACACAGATCCTTCCATTATCAGCGAACGTTAAAGAAGCGATAGCTGCGTACCGCGCTTAATTCTATTATTCTGGTCCCCAAAATTCTCTATGGGAACTAAATGAGACTCATCGTCTTAGAACAAAAACAACGTGGTATGTTCCACATCTTCTGGGCAAAATGAGACTTTGGGTACTAGAAAATAAATACTACAATTCGAGATGAGGGATTGTGCCTGTTATAGTCACAAATTTTTATTATACTATGCGAAATTGATATGGCGATAATGTTAAAGATTAGGTTCCATAGAGACAAAACGAATATTGTCCATCGTCATAAATGAAAAGGATAATAGAATTCATTCAGCACAGTCTGCTGTTTGCTTTTTGTGAACATTATATGGCAATATGTCTTAAGAGATTGTATATTATCATACAAACAAGAAATGCATGACCAATTAAGATGTTTGAATTGCGGATATCGATGGTATCCTAGATATCGAAGACATGGTGGACTAAGAAAATGTCCAAATTGTCGAAGTGTTGGAAATTACGATGTATTGGGTTTGTGGCAACAAATGAAAAAGGTTAGTGGTGCAGGTAGACCAGCTGGTAGTGAAATTGGCGGTGGCTGCTTGCTGCCTTTGTTGCTTTGCGTAATGATTCTTTCATTTGTTGTATTTATGTTAGTCGAATAATTTGCTTAAGAAAACGAAAGAGAAATTAAATATGAAAAAATTGTTAAAATGCCCCGTATGTGGCAAGCCGTTAACTGAAGCAGAGTATGACAAAGCACTTGGCCTTTGGAAGAATAAGCAAGAGCATATCAAACATCTTGAGGAAGAACAAAAGAAACTCAAGGACAAGGAAAAGGCAATCAAGAAAAGCTTAGGTGTCGAGCGCAAGAAGCTGAAGCTACGGGAAGCTCAGTTCAAACAACAAGCTCAAAGACAAGCCAAACAATTCAAAACCGAACAAGCTAAGCTTCGGAACGAAACTAAGAAGACCCTGCTTGAGCAATCGAAAAAGGCCTTATGGCAACTCAAGGATCAACGACTTAAAATAGAGAA
>JACQYX010000258.1 GCA_016207985.1 Ignavibacteriales bacterium
AATACCGACCTCCGAAAGAAGAGTAAAAAAATTATTGAATATCGAGATGCCGAGCCGGCTACTGCTGAACCGGTTCTTCTTGGAATTACTCAAGCCGCATTATCAACCGAAAGTTTTATCTCAGCAGCTTCATTCCAAGAAACGACGAAGGCATTGACCGACGCGGCGATTCAAGGGAAAGTTGATTACCTACTCGGATTAAAAGAGAATGTCATAATGGGGCATCTAATACCTGCCGGTACAGGATTAAAAAAATTCAAAAATCTGATTGTATCACCTCAGGAAGAGATTTATGAAAAGGTGACTGAAATTGTTCCAGAAGAAACTGAAAAAAAACGTAAAAAGAAAAGAGAAAAAGTAACATCTTAATAAGATTGACAAATAACTAATAATTTCATATATTTATAAACTTTGTAAAAATTCAGGAGTTTGAATTATTGCCTACAATAAATCAATTAATTCGATTTAGCAGAGAAAACGTCACTTGGAAAAGTAAGGCACCTGCTTTGCAGCAATCACCTCAAAAACGAGGGGTTTGTACAAGAGTATACACAACTACTCCTAAGAAGCCGAATTCTGCGTTACGCAAGGTGGCACGTGTTCGGCTAACTAATGGAATAGAAGTAACAGCCTATATCCCTGGAGAAGGTCATAATCTTCAAGAACATTCTATCGTTCTTATCCGGGGTGGAAGAGTTAAGGATTTACCGGGAGTACGATATCATATTATTCGTGGTACACTCGATACGGCTGGTGTTGCTGATAGAAAGCAGGGAAGATCAAAATATGGTGCAAAAAAAGTGAAACAATAATATGAGAAAAAAGACAGCATCAAAAAGGATAATTACACCGGATCCCAAGTATAATGATATACTTGTGGCAAAATTTATTAATAGTGTCTTGAAAAAGGGGAAGAAACATTTAGCTCGTAAAATTGTTTATGATGCGCTGGATATCGCAGGTCAGCGATCAAAAGATGTGCTTGGTTTGGATGTATTTAGAAAAGCGGTTAATAATGTTAAACCGGTGCTCGAAATCCGAGCGAGACGCGTTGTCGGAGCGACATATCAAATTCCGACTGAAGTAAGGCAAGATCGAAGTATTGCTTTGGCGATGCGATGGCTGATTACTTATGCGAATGAAAGAAAAGATAAATCGATGGAATCGAAATTGGCAGCAGAGTTTTTAGCTGCGGCAAATAATGAAGGAAGTGCAGTTAAAAAGAAAGAAGATACACACAAGATGGCGGAAGCCAACAAAGCGTTCGCTCATTTTAAATGGTGATTAAATATTTTTTAAATTGATATTGATAAATTAGAATTAAGATACGAATGGCAAGAACATATCCTTTAGAGCGAACACGAAATATCGGCATTATGGCACACATCGATGCGGGTAAAACAACAACTACAGAACGTATCCTGTTCTACACCGGCGTCGTTCATCGTATGGGTGAGGTACATGATGGTGCTGCAACGATGGATTGGATGGAGCAAGAAAAAGAACGTGGTATTACTATCACCAGCGCGGCAACGAGCTGTTTTTGGAATAATCACCGTGTTAATATTATCGATACACCAGGTCATGTTGATTTCACAGTCGAGGTTGAGCGTTCATTGCGAGTACTGGACGGGGCAGTTGCTCTATTTTGTGCTGTGGGTGGAGTAGAACCGCAATCCGAAACTGTTTGGCGGCAGGCAGATAAATATGGAGTCCCCCGCTTAGCTTTTGTGAATAAAATGGATAGAGTGGGTGCTGATTTCTTGAATGTGATCGATATGATGAAAACCCGACTCCATGCTAATGCTGTCCCGGTTCAAATTCCCATCGGTGAGGGAGAGATGTACACAGGTTATATCGATCTCATTACAATGAAAGCTCGGGTATTCCATGAGAGTAGTTCTGGTACAACGTGGGATGAAATCGATATCCCAAAAGATCTTAAAAAGAAAGCTTGTGAATATCGAACAAAAATGTTAGAGGCGGTTTCAGATGAAGACGACACGCTCTTAGAAAAATATCTAGATGGCAAAGATATTTCTCCGAATGAAGTTAAAAATGTTCTCCGCCGATCTTGTTTGAAAGTTCGAATAATCCCAGTTCTATGCGGATCTTCATTTAAAAATAAGGGTGTGCAAGGTCTTCTTGATGGAATAGTTGATTTCCTGCCATCACCTTTAGATGTCGCATCCGGTGAAGTGGCTGGGCATCATATCAATATGAAGGACCACATCATCAGGAAAGTTGATGATAAAGAAAAATTCACAGCATTAGCTTTCAAGATAATGACGGATCCATATGTTGGAAAACTGACATTTATACGTGTGTATTCGGGTAAAATCGATGCCGGTTCGTATGTATTTAACTCGATCTCCGGTCGGAAAGAGCGGATTGGTCGACTTCTACGTATGCACGCAAATCACCGTGAAGATGTCGATGAAGCATATACCGGAGATATCGTGGCGGTTGTGGGTTTAAAAAATACTCGAACTGGCGATACTCTATGTGATGAAGTTGATCCGATAATTCTCGAAAAGATGGAATTCCCCGATCCGGTAATCGCGGTTGCCATCGAACCCAAGACTAAAGCCGATCAAGAGAAAATGGGTGAATCGCTATCGAAATTATCCGAAGAAGATCCAACTTTCAAGGTCTCTACGAATGAAGAGACGGGCCAGACAATCATCAGCGGTATGGGTGAATTGCATCTCGAAATAATCATCGACCGCATGAAAAGAGAATTTAAAGTTGAAGCTAACGTTGGGAGACCTCAAGTAGCGTACAAAGAGACAATCAGGAAAAAGATTGAACAAGAGGGGAAATTCATTCGACAATCCGGTGGACGCGGACAATTTGGACATGTATGGATTACGATCGAGCCAAATGAGAAAGGCAAAGGTTACGAGTTTGAAAATGATATCGTCGGTGGAGTTATTAAGATGCACACGTAATTAAAGCAAAAGTACCTCTATCGGAAATGTTTGGTTACTCTACACAACTCCGATCGATGACACAAGGACGTGCGATCTTCACGATGCAGTTCGTTTACTATGAAGAAGTACCCCAGAGCGTCTCTGATCAGATCATAGAGAAAGTAAAAGGGCAAGAAACAGTTACTGTATAAGTTTTAATTATCTTAATAATATCATCTCAGCTAACTAAGGAGATTTTATATGGCAAAAGAAAAATTTACAAGAGACAAACCGCATATCAATGTCGGTACCATCGGTCATATCGATCATGGAAAAACAACACTTACGGCAGCGATCACCATGGTGTTGAATAAGAAGGGACTTTCTTCGGTACGGACGTTCGATAGTATCGATAATGCCCCTGAAGAGCGCGAACGTGGTATAACCATCGCTGTTGCTCACGTTGAGTATTCGACGGATAAAAGGCATTATGCACACGTCGACTGCCCCGGTCATGCCGATTATATCAAAAACATGATAACCGGTGCCGCCCAGATGGATGGAGCAATTCTCGTTGTTGCGGCTAACGATGGTCCGATGCCTCAAACACGCGAGCACATTCTACTCGCAAGACAAGTTGGCGTACCTCGTATTGTCGTATTCTTGAATAAGGTTGACATGGTCGACGATCCAGAACTGATCGAGTTAGTCGAGATGGAACTTCGGGATTTGTTGAAGAAATATGAATTCCCAGGCGATGAAATACCAATCGTTCGCGGCAGTGCGTTGAAAGCGATGGAACGCGCCATAGCAGCCGATTCGAAACTTGATGATCCGGCTTTCAAACCGATCATGGAATTAATGAATGCAGTGGACAGCTACATTCCTCTACCGAAACGGGATATCGATAAGCCATTCTTAATGCCTGTCGAAGACGTATTCTCCATTACAGGTCGTGGTACCGTCGGTACGGGCCGTGTTGAACGCGGTAAAGCGAAAGTCAGTGATGAGGTTGAAGTGATCGGACTTGGTGCACACAAGAAGACTGTGATTACCGGAGCGGAAATGTTCCGTAAGGAACTAGATGAAGTTCAAGCAGGCGATAATGCCGGCTTACTTTTACGCGGTGTAGAAAAGAATGAGCTGGAGCGTGGTATGGTCATCGCAAAACCCGGCAGTATTACACCTCACAAGAAATTCACGGCACAGGTATACGTATTAAAGAAAGAAGAAGGCGGTCGTCATACTCCGTTCTTTACCGGATACCGTCCACAGTTTTATTTCCGTACGACGGACGTCACTGGTGTTGCCACATTACCTTCTGGCACTGAGATGGTTATGCCCGGAGATAACGTCGATAACATGAGCGTCGAGTTAATCTCTGAGATCGCTATGGAAGAGGGATTACGGTTTGCAATTCGTGAAGGCGGACATACCGTTGGTGCCGGTGTCGTAACAAAGATACTCCAATAAAACGATAAGAAAAGGAACACATAACGTGGCTGGACAAAAGATACGCATAAAATTAAAGTCGTATGATCATACGCTGATAGATAAATCGGCTGAAAAAATCATTAAGACAGTAAAATCTACTGGTGCGATTGTCTCAGGTCCAATTCCTTTACCAACTAAGCGTACACTATATACTGTTTTGCGATCACCAAATGTTGATAAAAAATCGCGAGAACAGTTTGAGATGCGCTCCCATAAGCGCCTAATCGACATTCTTAACTCGTCTAATAAAACGGTTGATTCGTTGATGAAGCTTGAGCTTCCCGCGGGCGTCGATGTGGAGATAAAAGTATAATTTTATTTCACAATACAATTTAGCAATTGATAGTCTGATGTCATTTATACCTCTGGCATCAGAAAAGTAATGATTTACTATTTCGAGTAGAAAAAATGAGTGGTATTCTTGGAAAAAAAATAGGCATGACGAGCATCTTCGATGATAAGGGTGAATCGATCCCCTGTACGATCATCGAGGCAGGTCCTTGCTTTATTACTCAAATTAAAACTAAAGAGAAGGATGGTTACGAAGCCATTCAATTTGGTTTTGAAGAGAAAAAAGAACGACTTGTAAATAAACCGTTGAGCGGACACTTCAAAAAAGCATCAGTATCTCCTAAGAAATTGTTGCGAGAATTTAGAAGTATCGACGTCTCAAAATTTCAGATAGGATCTGAAGTTAAAGTCGATACTCTTTTTTCTAAGGGTGATGTTGTCTCGGTTAGTGGTACCTCTAAAGGTCGTGGATTTCAGGGTGTTGTGAAGCGTCATCATTTCGGTGGCGGTTCCAGGACTCATGGTCAGAGCGACCGAGTTCGGGCACCCGGATCGATTGGCTCAAGTTCCTATCCATCGCGTGTGTTTAAAGGTATGAAGATGGCGGGAAGAATGGGTGGTGACCGTGTGACAGTGAAAAATCTATCTATCGTTCAGGTTATTCCAGAATCCAATCTGATGTTAATTCGAGGTTCTGTGCCCGGATATAATAATAGTTACGTCGAGATTTATAAAGAA
>JACQYX010000259.1 GCA_016207985.1 Ignavibacteriales bacterium
CAAAGCAGGTCAAGTAAAACTTGGCCCTGATCATGAATTCATCCACCAATCAATCCCTGGATCTGACTGGTATAAGTTTGATGATACCAGACGGGAGAAATTTCATTCAGCAGTCATTCGATATTTTCCCGCACTTAAGTTAGAAGATTTATCGCCGGGGCAGGTTGGCGTTCGACCCAAACTTAAGGGCGCTGAGCATGAAGTAAAAGATTTCATCATTCAAGAAGAAAGTAACAAAGGGCTGTCAGGATTAGTAAATTTAATCGGTATTGAATCCCCCGGTTTGACATGTGCGAGGGAGATCGCTCGGATGGTGTTTCAAAAAATTGATGAGATTTGATGAGGAATTACCTTCTTTGAAGGATTTCATGACCCTCTTTGTTTTTCCCACCCTTTTTCTCTATATTTTTACGATAATAATCCACATCTATGGAACATCTAAATCAAACAGAAAAACAACTCCTGAGCGAGTTAAAAGATTTACTGGTGCGGAATCTCGGTTTGCGTCTAAATCGATTTATGCTTTTCGGATCGAAAGCACGCGGTGATTCAAGTGTCGATTCCGATTTGGATGTTGCTATCGTAGTGGATGGTTTAGATAGGAACTTGAAGAGAGAAATATTCGACTTGGTTGCCGATCTAGAGTTGAAATATCTTTATGTAATTTCATCCTTAGTATTATCGACAGAAGAATTCAATAAACTTCTGGAGCGTGAGCGTAGGATTGCTTTAGATATCATCCGGGAAGGAGTTCAGCTTTGACAGAAGAAAATAAATATAGGAATATCCATGAAGAACTCGATAGAGCCGCTACAGCTTTGGCGTCTGCTGATACTTTAATACAAAATGGTTATTATAATGATGCTGTTTCACGATTGTATTACTCATTATTTCATGCTGTTAAAGCACTGTTGCTATCCGAAGGTTTAGAACCGAAAACTCACGAGGGTACATTAACATTATTTTCAAAATACTTTATAAAGACTAACGTCTTTACACCTCAAGATTCACACATCTTCTCGCGTTTGATGAAATATCGTGAAGAAGCGGATTATAATCCATCATATATATTCACGAGGAAAGACTGTGATGAGTGGCGGTATGATGTTGATAAACTCTCTAACATGATTAAGAGTTATCTTAAAGATAAAAAATATATTGAATAGTATTCACTAATATGTCCTTGAATACAAGCGCAACGTATAATCCTTTGATTTCAATTATTATCCCAGTTCGGAATGGTGAACTTACACTTTCGAGCTGCCTCAGTGCTATAAAAAAGTCGTACTATAAAAATTATGAAATTATCGTTGTTGACGACCATTCGACTGATCGCACGGCTGAGATTGCACAGAAGTATAATTGTTTCATTCATCATATAGAGAATGGGAGTGGTGCAAACAATGCACGGAATTATGGTGCAGCACGGGCAAATGGTGATATATTTGTGTTTGTCGACGCTGATATTGTAATAAAGCGAGAAACAATTCTTGAGATAGTCGAATCTCTGGAGGAAAATCACATCGATGCTGTTGTAGGAATTTATACAGCAAAGCATCGTCACGAGTCGTTTGTGAGCCAGTATAAAAATCTTTGGGTGCGGTATTCATATATTAAAAGTCCTCCGGCTATAGATTGGCTGTTCGGTTCAATCTCTGGAGTTAAGCGGAAGGCATTTGAAAAGTTAGGCGGATTTAACGTAGAGCTTCTTGCTAAGCACGCTCATGACGATATTGAATTAGGGAAACGTGCTGCCCAAGCTAAGCTGAATATCGAGTTAAACATGGATATTGAGGTCGAGCATCTCAAGAATTATACGCTTCTATCCTTCATAAAAAACGAATACCATCGAAGTGTGGGATTTGCAGAACTGGCTATGAAGTTCAGAGAAACAACACAATCAGTGCGTCGGGGATTTGTGAATGTCTACCCGGCTTTTATCATATCCACAGTCTCTTCGATATTTATTATTGGATTTCTGCTTGCCGTGGTAATGGGACTGCTTCCGAGTTTGTATGCTCTTGTAATCGTTGGACTGTACCTTATTCTGAATATTCGTTTTCTAAATTATTTAGAGCAAGTCCGAGGGCTGTTTGCGATGATTGTGATGATCCCGTATCTCTTCCTCGATCATATCGTTTGCTTCGTCGGCAGCGTCATCGGTACTATTAAAGGTCTGATCAAATCGAATAAATCTCCCTGATTCATTCATCTTCATCTATTGGCAATCTTTCCGTCTCTCCACGGTCTTTAATCTTGAGCTATTTCGGGTTTGCCTTTGAAGCGTCAATTTCTGATATTTTATTGTCGTGTTAATGGTAAACGAAATATTTTTCAGCATCCAGGGTGAATCCACACAAGCCGGTCGTCCGTGCGTATTCGTCCGCCTCTCGTATTGTAATCTACGCTGCTCTTATTGCGATACTACTTATGCGTTTACAGAAGGTCGGGAAATGTCGATTAATAGTATAATTGAAACTGTTCGTGTGTACAAGTGTAGATTGGTCGAGATAACCGGAGGTGAGCCGTTATTTCAGATGGAAGTATATCCTTTAATGAAACAATTATGCGACGAAGGATTCGAGGTTTTATTAGAGACGAGCGGAAGTCTCGATATCAGTAATGTCGATCCACGTGTAAAACGGGTTGTCGATTTCAAATGTCCATCGAGTGGTATGGAGCGAAAAAATGTTTGGGAGAATGTTCACAATTTAAAATCAGGTGACGAGGTGAAATTCGTCATTGGCGATCGGAAAGATTATGAATGGACGAAATCAGTTATTCAGAGAAATAATTTATCTAATCGATGTACTGTACTTATGGCTGCAGTGCTTGATGTGCTGGACCCTAAGAAATTAGTGAGCTGGATTCTCGAAGATAAATTGGTTGTCCGCTTTCAATTACAAGTTCAGAAGTATATCTGGAAGCCTTGGACAAGAGGAGTTTGATGTGATTGCGGATTTCGGATTTGAAGAAGCGATGAGGAAGATTGCTATCTAACAAATTAACTAATAAATCATTTAACCAATTAACGAACACATGTCAAAAGAACTTTCGATTGTCCTTGTCAGCGGTGGAATGGATAGTTGTGTAACGGCAGCGATTGCCGCTCAAGAATATGAAATGGCGTTTCTCCATATCAACTACGGGCAGCGGACAGAACGACGAGAACTGCAAGATTCAACGCTCGAAGTTCAGGAAGCTGATCTTAATAGAAAAGATATACCTACGTCGTATGTACCATTCCGTAATGCTAATATTCTATCGATCGCCGTAAGCTGGGGAGAGGTTCTCCGAGCTAAAAGAATATTCATTGGAGCAGTTGAAGAAGATTCCTCCGGTTATCCTGATTGTCGAAGTGAATTTTATAGTGCATTCAATAAAGTCATTAAGCTTGGGACAAAACCAGATTCAGATCTAAAAATTGAAATCCCTATTATTCACTTAAAAAAATCTGAGATCGTAAAAAATGGTATTCAATTGAACGCTCCATTTCATCTTACATGGTCTTGTTACCAGCGTGAGGATGTTGCTTGTGGGGTGTGTGACAGTTGTGCCCTTCGTTTGCGAGGATTCCAGAAGGCAGGTTTTAGCGATCCTCTTCCTTATATTAAGAAACCTAACTATCATTGAAAAATAAGCGATTTTAGCCTATTTAAAAGGTTTTACTTTTTTTTGACCAGGCAAAATGTGGTGAAAATGGACTACCACTTGACTTTAATTAAAATTTTTCTAAAATATAATCCGAACTTAACTTTATAGGAGTTACATTTATGAATTTTTATCTACGGATTTTTGTCCTTAGCATTCTCTTGGTTGTCTGTGTGGTACTAGCGTACTCACAGGCTCCGCCCGCACCGGAGAATCTCACGGTCCAGAAAGGACTGTTAGGGGGTGCTATATTAAATTGGGATACATCCAGTGGTGCTGTGGGTTATATTATTTATAAATCCATAGATGGCTCGCATTTTGGGCGAGCTGGTGCAACACATCGGCAAGGTTTTGTCGATTGGTGGGTTTTCCCCGATTTACTTTATCGATATTATGTAACAGCGTTCAGAATGGTTGGAATGACGATGGAGGAAAGTGGTCCGAGTGATACCGTTAAATTCGCAATCGGTCTTCATCATCCACCGTTACCCGGTCAAGGTGTAATCGGAGGGAAAATTGTGGACGACTCAACACAGGCTCCGCTAAAAGGTGCTGTTGTGCGATTTTTCAGTCCGGGGAAACTCTTTGCTGAAAAAACTCATACCGATTCTGGTGGGGTTTACTGGGCAGCATTGGATAGCGGTCGATATCTCGTCAGAGCAGATAAGTTCGATTATTTTGGTGAGTGGTTCGACGATGTGTATCGTATCGAAAATGCACTCATCGTCGATCTTCACGCAGATTCTTTAGAAGTGGCTAACTTCGATTTACGTCATGTCCCTGTACCGGTTCCGGTTACTGTTAGTGGTAGAGTAACCGATACATTGACGGGCAATCCTTTACAAAACGCATTCGTTGCTTTTCTCCGACCGCATAGATGGATTAGAGAATTGCAGGTTGTAACGGGCTTATTCGGCGGTTTCATGAATGAATGCACTGATGTTTCCGGTCTCGGTAGATTATTCGGAGTTGTATGGGTGGGTCGAACAGATCAAGACGGATACTATACTGCACACCTAATCAAAGATCTGAAGTATATAGCGTTGGCATTCAAACCGGGATATATTCCAGAATTCTACGATAACAAATACACTCCCTTCGGAGCCGATAGATTGCGTTTCTCTCAAGATACGAGCGGGATAGACTTTAAGTTGTTGAACAATCCTTTAGCGATTCATTCGATGTATGGATCGGTTGTTGATTCTGCCGGTATGGGAATCCCCTCCAATGTAATTGTGTTCCGAAAAACGATTTATGGCAGGTTACCGGTTCGATTTGCAATGACAGATTCGCTGGGGAATTTTGAATGCCATTATCTTGTCAGTGGAATATTTTACATCAAAGCGTTCCCGATCGATGCTTATGCACCCGCATGGTTTAGTAAGATTGATTGTGGCGTAAGGAACTGGCGCTTTGCAGATACTCTCCAGGTTTCAGGTGATGTAGAAGGAATCGAGATCTGTGTTATGCCGGCACCACGGCTCGGCTTTGCCCGAATTGCCGGAAACATCGATAGCAATCCTGGTAACCTTTTCTTAGCGGCTCCGGAACAAGGAGTTACGGCTTATGCAGTCTCAACTACAACCAATCAGATAATGGGTTATGATGTAACAGAAGATGACGGCACCTATGCCATTGAAAATTTACCTGAAGGAACTTACTCGATTGTCGTCGATAAAGAAGGATTTAATTCTGCATCCACACCGGTTGTTACCGTTGATGAGAGCAATAATTATGAAGTGTCGGATGCATCGTTGACGCTGGATCCCGAACCATCCTCGGTCGATGATGACAATAACTCATTGCCGTTGGTCTATAAGCTCTACCAAAATTATCCAAATCCGTTCAATCCAACGACTCAGATTCAATTTGACTTACCAAAAGCGAGTCGGGTAACTTTGAAAATTTTCAATGTTATCGGACAACAGGTTGCTGTGCTAATTAATACAATAATGGAACCAGGTACACATACCGCTCGTTGGAATGCAAAGGAAGCTGGTACAGGTATCTATTTCGTGAAGATTGTCGCGACACCGGTGAACGGAAATGGAACATCATTCAATCAGGTGAGGAAGATGATTTTAATGAAATAAGCATAAATTCAACAGCTTGAAAGAAATGCCCCGGTCGATATCTTCGGCTTGGGCATTTTTTTTCTGAAATTTTCCGCAAGCAGAGATAAATGTAACAATATATATATAGATTCGGTTTTTGTGGATTAGGGTATTAAAAGCAAGGAAGGTAATGGGGAGTGTTATCTTCCTTGTTTTTTTTGTTTTTATACATTGCTGGGAGGAGGTTCTGCCTCCGACCTGGAATTTTTTAACACAAAAGGATTGTCTTTTATGTAAAATCTCCATTTTTTATCAGTCCCATTTGTTATACCCATTCTTTTTGATGTCTGAATTTTTGAGAGTTCAACATGCTCATCGTCTGTCAGGTAAATATCATCACCTAAAAGATCCGTTCCGTTTTGCTCTCTTTTCAATCCAAATGCCTCACACAATTTTGCTGGTCCGTTTGTCAGATTGATCAATTCTCCATTACTCCATCCGCCGCAGGCGGACTCCAATACTCCATCCGCCTTAGGCGGACTCCTTTTATGATGTCTATTTTTCATCATTACCTTGATTCCATCTATTGGTTCAACCGCTCGCAGCAAAACCGCCCTTCCT
>JACQYX010000260.1 GCA_016207985.1 Ignavibacteriales bacterium
ATAAGTGAAGGGAATAATAATCAACAGACTTTGTACTTCGGTACAGGTGATTTAAAGAGCACAAGTTTGAAGTATAACACACTTCCACCTAAGGCACCCGAAGGTTGTTTCGATGCACGGTTTAGCTCGGGTAAGTTTATCGAAATGTTTCCATCCGATACCCCAAACCAAACTGAATATTTAATAAACATCCAATCTACTTCTGTACCATTAACAATTTATTGGAACATTCGAGATAAGACAACAAAATATATAATGAGAGATGAAGCCGGTCAGGTGTATGTCTTAGATCGTGAAGGTAGTCTTAAATTCACAGAACAAGTCCCTGTTTCAAGAACATTAAGACTTACTGCCGAATCATACGGGATACCGAACGAATTTGCCCTTCAGCAAAACTATCCGAATCCATTCAATCCCATAACAAGGATTGAGTACGAATTACCAAAGACAACGTTCGTAAGTATAAAAGTATTCAACCTGGTTGGCAGTGAAATAGCGACACTTGTTGAGGGGGAGAAGGAAGCAGGTTATCACTCGGTGGACTTTAATACATCAACCTCAGGTGGATTACCGAGCGGTATTTATATATATAAAATGAGAGCCGACAAGTTTACATCTGTAAAAAAGATGATCTTGATGCGGTAATATACGGCAAATGTCCGACATCTGTCTGTGGTTGACCTCTGAAAGATTTCGGATATTTTACTAATATAAAAAAGCCCATCCCGCTAAAATCGAGATGGGCTTCACTTTTTTAAATGATCTAACTACTTTACCAACAATGCTCTTTGAATACTATTTGATACTATCTTGCCGGTAACTTGATCCTGAGCAGTCAACCGATAATAATAGACACCACTGGGAAGCTGAGAGGCATTAAATGTTACTTCATAATTACCCGCTTTCTGTTCCTCATAAACCAGTGTCTTCACTTCCTGCCCGAGTGTATTAAACAGCTTCAGCGAAATGAAATTGTTGACCGGTATTTGATAACGGATGGATGTCGAGGGAGGACGTTTGGATCAATAAACTGTAAAAGAATGTGTTGACCAGAGCTGTCGGAGGATGTACAAAGATCGCTGAAGAATCCATTCTCCGATTTTACTAAACGCCATTGTCTGTAACCGAGTCCATTTTTCTCCCAGATCAACTGTAGGGAGTTCTCGAACGACTGTGGATGTGTCCAATTCCACCATTGATCGGTTAAGACTATTTTAATGGTATTGTTCGTTACTCCCATTTCAGTTGCATCAACAAAAACTCTGAATTCTCGGTTGCTCAAGCTGAACGGTTTTCGAGACATTACACCTAATCCAGAGAGAACGTCGTTGCTGTTGCACATAACCTTTAACCGATCGTTTACGCACATTACGGTTGCATTCGGTCCCCATGGATTTCCAAAACCGTATTGATCCCACATCGTTGATGATGGTGGAACTTGATTACCATAGAAGTGATCGACATATGAGGTTTCTGCTGAAATTAAATTAAAGTTTGCCACAGATCCGGGTGATAAACCCCAGTAATTTGTATCGGGATACATGCCAGGAGGAAATGGATAATCATCATCCCAGTCGGCAATACTAACACTATACATTGGCATCGATGCCGAATTGTAAACAGGCAGCGTATAGGCACCAGAGCTATTTGTCACAGCCATTGAATTGGATTGTAATGTATTTTCCCAAGCAAAAATTTTGTAAAACCTCGTTGGTAAACCACTGTTCTCGTATACTGTTCCAGTTATCGAGCTGTTGGTTCTATAACAAGTAAAATTTGTAATCGAGTTATTTACGATCGAGTCGTTTTCTCCAATTGTAAACTGGTGTGTTGTTGGTACCATGTACGTTGGGAGTAAATCGCTCTCACTCAGACCAAAATAACTTGTTCCCGACGGAACCATTGCGACATACATACCGTTTTCATCAGTTATTGCATAACCGCCGTTCTCAATCCATACCTCAACATTCGGAATTGGCACGGAAGTTTCATCTTTCACATAACCTCTCAAATACGATGTTAGCATCGAAAGGTAAAAATCTTGTACCGTATTACCGGTAAAAGTCATCATCGTATCGAATGATGAATAAACTCCAACGAAATCACTTACATGTACATAGGAGGTACCAAGATTAATGGGAACTGAATAATTACCGTTTGCATCAGAGACATCACCAACCTCACCGGATGAATCGGCAACCCAAACCATCGCACCTGGAACTACTCCACCAACGGTATTGTGAACGACACCGCTGAGAGTATAAAGAGTAGCATAATTCTGAAAATTAATTACACCTTCAACAATCGACAAATCCTCGCTTGCACGAACTATCACTTTCATCGAAGGTGCACACTCAGGACCTCTATAAGCAATTATTAGTCCGGGGGTCGGATCGAGATCGATCATCCCGGGTGGTGAAGTATTGTTATCGATATATGTATCGGAACCTAATGCAGGATCTATTCCATCGATCGTATCGTTCTCATTCACATCGAGATAATATGCTGCCATTATAGTACCAAACGGTGAAACATCCATTTTAATAAATAATGAATCATCCGTACCGATAGTAGCAGGATTTGTAAAAGGTCCATTAATCGAATTTGAAAATTGTATAAATGTTATATTCCCCTGTCCACCCGTCCGGACGACCTTCCCATGCTTTAGGTTAGGAAAGATTTTAGTACTGACGCCCGCATTAACATTACTAAAAGCCACGCAAATCAACAAAATAATCATAAATGATCTCATAATAACTCCTTTCAATATGTTTTATAATCAAGAATAAAATTATATAAAAATCAAGTGCGTAATGATTTAATGCACTTCGACAGTTTTTAATATCCGAATAAAATTTCCGCCCAATATTTTCTGAACATCCTCGGCCGTATAGCCGCGTTTTAATAATTCACGAGTGATGTTTGGTAGAAATGTCACATCGTCCATATCTATCGGGGTTACCGATATACCATCGAAATCAGAACCGATGCCAACGTAGTCGATTCCCACCAATTTCGCTACATAATCGAAATGGTCGATCAATTTCGAGAGTGATGGCCGGATCTCTATATACTCACCCTGTAAGAACTCTTCGACAGATACATCCTTTAAAGCATTATTCTTAGTTTGAGCTGCCCGGAAGGAATCGATCCGAGCTTTGTTTTGCTCTCGCATCGCCCGTTCTTTTCGACTGAAGGTACTATCGATAAAGAAGGGTGCGAAGTTGATGAAAACGGCGCCACCAGTTTTTGCTATAGCTTTAATTTGGTCATCTTTTAAATTACGACGGTTGGGACAAAGCGACCATGCACAAGAATGTGAAGCTATGATAGGTTTAGTAGTAGTCCTGATGACATCCCAAAACGCTTTCTCACCAAGATGCGACACGTCGATAATCATCCCAAGCTCGTTCATCTTCTTTATGACCTTTTCGCCGAGAGGTGATAAACCCTTCTTCAGCGATCTACTGCTATCCCGTTCTTCATCTCTTGCTGAAGTTGCCCAACTGGTACTATTATTCCAAGTCAGCGTTAAGTATCTGATTCCCCTTTTATAAAAAAAATCAAGATTGCCAAGTTCATCACCAATTGGGTGCCCACCTTCCATACCAAGCATGACTACGAATTTCCCATTACGGATAAACTTTTCGATGTCCATTGTAGTCTTTGCTAATGCAACCTGTTTTTGATTCCTTAGCACAAAACTATCGATTGAATCGATTTGTCTGTTCGCTTGTTCAAAATACGAGCGCTTGGCTGGTTGGGGAGGTACCCATATGGAAAATATCTGAACATCTATTCCACTTTCTTTAAAACGTGGCAAGTCAGAATGACCTTCAGTAGTACGGTAAGAGATATCCTCTCCTTCTAATATTCTCTGAACGACATCATTATGTGCATCGACTATGATCGCATCGGAGTGGATTTTTTTATAATCATTTCCTGTTTGGAAGCCTCCGAAAAAACTTAGAAATGATAAAACTATAGATGTTACTAAATATTTCACAGTTAAAGATTTTTATTAAAAAAGAGACTCCATATTTCTCTAACGAAAAACATTGGAGTCTCTCGAATAGATGAGAACAAATGAATTAAACTGGCGTGGGAGCGGAACCACTCTCAGCTTCTTTCGCCTTTTGCTTAATCTCTTGGATTTCCTTCCGGACTTCCTGGGCTTTCCGACGAAGCTCATTCATCTCTTTACGAACACGTGTACCGGCTGATTTGTTTCCCTTCTCGTAGAACTTGATAAAATCTTTCTCGAAACTGTTCAACAAATCGCGCAATTCTGTGAATCGGCTCAATATTCTTTATACAAAACTCCTAAGAGGCTATCCCTTCGGTCGTATAAACGTTTTAACGGTCTCTGTTTTATCTTTGCTAACGCATATGATGTTAGAAGAGGGAGTACAATCGTCGAAGCGACATATGCAACTACTGCATCTGGTAACATATTCGGATCGATCTTCCCCCACGTCATTGCTTCTAATGGTGTTGCCCCCGATAAGCCACCGGTATCCGATCGTGCATCGGTAATTTGAAGGAAATAATCGTGCCCTTCTTCATCGATCCCTAAAATTTCTTGAATTTGCGGCTCCGTTTGAAGCATAAAGTTTTTTGGAGAACCCCCACCCAAAATGAAAATCCCACTTTTTCCAACTTGCCGCTTGGCATCGAGTACGATAGCGGCAGTTTCGTTCACATCAAGAAGGACATCCAATTGAATTTTGTAGCCATCTAAAACCGTTTCCGCGATATTCATACCTATCGAACTATCACCTGGCGAGGAAGTATAAATAGGTACACCATATTTGTAAGCTGTTGCCAAAATGCTGCTATATTGAATTCCGAGAACTTTCTCGCGTTCTGCAACATATCTACCCAAACGATAATGAAGCTCAGCAGTTTCCATTTCGGTCTGAAACTCGTGCAATCTGAATATTTTTCTAAAAAACGAATCGGTCGAAAGAAGAACTTGGTAATCAAATAGAATATCATAAATTCGTACTACTTTTACTTCTCGAAGAATACGATCGTCCATGAAAGGCGATCCTCTGTACATTAAACAACCGATAGCAAAGTGAGTATCATGATAAAGATTTGCGCCAGTAGTAACGATCCAATCGATGAAACCAGCTTTTATTAACGGAACTACACAAGAACCGCCCAAACCAGCGGGAGTTAACGCTCCAGTCAGGATCATTCCAATAGTTGTATCAGATGTAAGCATCTTTTCAGTCAATAATTGCGCTGCCTCTCTCAATCTGCCGGCATTATATGCTTGGAAATATTCCTCAATAAGTTGAATAATAGAAACATTCTTTGGAATAGGTTTGGGAAC
>JACQYX010000199.1 GCA_016207985.1 Ignavibacteriales bacterium
AATTTAATCGCAAATGTTTGGAATGGAAACATCGCTGAGTAAAATGTAACACAAAGTAAAGTGATCAGCCAGAACGACGTCCCAAATTTGAATATCCCTTTCAATTCAATCTTGTCCTGCTCTCCTTCCTTCGGTAATTCGAATCTCTTATCAGCGAAGGCATCCATGAAATAGAAAACTATTATACATACTACGGCAAACACCCCCGCACCAACAGTTATCCAAAGTGGCGACTGCCAATAATCGTACAAACTCCTTCCCCACGATGGTGCATTAAGTGCCATAAACGATCCAAGTCGGGCGATGGTAAGATTCAAACCAAAAGCAAATGCAAGCTGTTTTCCTTTAAACCATCGGGCAATGATCGTAGTAATAGCCACGATCATCGATTCGGCACCGAGACCGAAGATGAGTCTGCCGGTAGCCATTGTATAAATATCGCCCTTCACTGTTGTAACGAAAGCACCAAGCATGATAAGCACCGTAAAGATAAAGACAGACTTACGCGTGCCAATTCTATCAATGATGATGCCGCCAATTAACACCATAATGATGTTTGGGAAGGAATAAATTCCATTCAACAGACCGATTTCTGAGTCGGTGAACCCGAGCTGTGCTTTTAGCAAATCTGCAAGGGGACTTATGCTATCGTAGATATAGTAATTGCCGAACATTGCCAAGCTGACGAACAGCAGTACAATCCAGCGATAAAGTGCCGAAGGTTGAGGTCTTGTAAGTGATTGATTCATTGATAGATTGAATTCATTGTATGATTGAATTTCTTTAAAAATAGCCAAAATTTTATGAAGATGCAAAGATTTGATTATTTTGGTAATTATTCATATTATTTCCTTTGAACGACTCTACCATTATGCGTATAGATAATGAAACCAAAACCATATATTGTCTGGTCGAAAAGCGAGATTGATATCAATGATCCATTCCAAAAAAAATGGTACCTACAACAAGTTTTAAACTACGGTAGAGCAGTAGACATTACATCTCTCGATATTGAAGAACTTAGAATATTATTGCCAGAATTAAATCTTCTTCCTCCAATAAAGAAACTCTGGGAGAATTATTTTGCAGCCTAAAAGCAAGGGGATTATCGGTAAAGGGCAAAAAGAGTTATTAATGTTCTTTTCAAAACTCCCCGATTCCTCTCAATTCTATCTTACCGGGGGAACAGCCCTTGCAGAATTTTATCTTGGACACAGGCGATCTTTCGATCTCGATTTATCTACCTCCCAAAAAGAACTTATATTACCTTTTTCAAGAACATTTGAAAGTGAATTGAAAAGGAATTATTTATATCAGGTTATTCGGAGATTTGAATCATTTGTAGAATTCGAAGTAACAATAACGAACGAAAGCATAAAAATTCAACTGGCTCTCGATTCACCCTTCAGATTCGAGCCAACAATAGACACTAATTTCGGTATTCAGGTTAATAATTTCTTAGATCTTTGCGTCGATAAATTCCTCGCTTTCTTTGGAAGAGTCGAGGCAAGAGATGCGGTGGATCTTTTCTTCATCTTAAAACATAAAAAGTTAGATGAACTTATCCATTTAGCATCCAAGAAAGACCCCGGCTTCGATCTCTATTGGCTGGCAATTGCATTCCAAAAAGTGAATGATCTGCCGAATGAAATAGATCGACTGCCTGTTGAAATGCTTATTAACTTCGATTTTGTGGAGTTAAAAAAACTTTTCGCCAAACTCCAAAAAGAAACTATGCACAAAATCATAGGTAGATAGTTACTTGGGGTTAATTTGTAAAAACCTTAAAAATCATTTAGTCAGACTCCTTGAAAATAACATTACTCACGCTGAGCTGACAGAGCTTGTTCATCTCAGCCGCGTAATCATCCAATCGTACCTTGGATACGTCAGAACTTCTATAACTCATCTTTGCCTGCATCAAGGAATAACGGTCACCGATTTAGCATACGATTGTATTGCAGAAGCGTTTGCAAAGGATGAGAAAAACAAATTTCATCAATTGGAAAATTTTGTTCATTCACTCAACAATGATTTGAGAACCACGCCTGATATTGAAATATTTTTGGCGTTCAAAAGTTTTCTGACACGAATTTCAGATGCACAGCTTGCTCGATTATATGCTCAGACAGATCCAGCAGGCGCAAAGATTCACAGAAACATTCGTGATTGTATAAAACAGTCTTCATTGTTGACTCTTGAAAAAGATTATCGCGGACTTGTCCTTAAACCGAAAGATAAAGCCGATGATCACCTTGAAGAATTTCCTCGCGAAGAACTCGAACAGGAATTAATGAGCCGAATTGATCATCAATGTACAACTCCAGAGTTTTTAGAATTGCTGTACGATGTTCTAGTTAACCAGTCAAAATACCGTCAATCAATGCCGGTAGTGGAAGTTGTGCAGATACTCAGAAAAGCATATCATGCTGGTTGCGAGGAAACAGATAATTACCAAATATTTTCAGATGAAGGACTGACTGAATTCGATGTAAAGAACATCCGATTACAAGTCGGGATGGCACTTAAGGAAAAAATACTGTTAACCTATTTTGCTCGAGGTAAATTAGATAGAAAAGAAGCAGAAGCGTTGTTCAATGCCTTTAAGAATATTTTAGATGATTGGTGCTGCGGCGAAGAATCCCAAGCATCACTTTTGGATTATCTTAAACAGTATTTACTAATTGACGAAGAAACTTATGAAGCCGCATTGCGCCCGAAGATGGAATATCTATTGAAAATCGCACGAGAAGAATTTGCAGCGAGGTTGATGAAGGAGATCTAGAATTGACGATTTAATGATTGACGATCGAAGAATTTGGATTATAACAAACGATTTATGGAAGAACATTGAAACGTTGAAATGTATTAAGTAGTAAAGTAGATGAGTATTAGAGTAATTGAGTAGTTAAGTATAAGCTCTTAGCTCTCAGCTTTTTAATTTTTAATTTTGACTTGATAATGGAACATATCGACGATAAAATACTTGATAAACTATTTGTATGCCCTGATGAGATAAGCTCACAGGAAAAAAACGATATTAATTCTCATCTTGAGAAATGCGCCTTGTGCAGCGAACACGCTGCAAAGCTCAAAAATTTCTACCACCAGTTGAATGCGAACTTGGAATCTCCACCAACTGAGCGAGACAAAGCTTTCGCCGATAAACTTCTCACACGTAACCGGCTCGCTCTTCCCGAAAAGAAACTTGCACTCCAAGAGCGCGTGGATGATGCACTCTCGACTTTTGTTGAGATTATTGAGCCGTACCATAGACCGTTAATGCAACGATTCGTGAGGTATATCCAGATACATCCTATCCGAGTAGCAAGTGGATTCTCAATGGCAGCATGTTTGGCCGCACTTGCATTCTTTTTTGCAAAACCAGTTAAAGATGTTAATCCCTACTTTGCTGAAATAAAAAACTATAATGTGGTAGTTTACAATAAAGACAATGAAAAACTCTGGTCAAAGGGGAAGGTAGGTTTTTCAGAAGAACCTGTATGTCGAATTAAAGATGGTGTTAATGGAAAATATGAAGTGTCGGGTATCAGGGCAAGGGCTGTACTTGTTGATGATATAAATAATGATGGTATAAATGAAGTTTTGTTTTCAGGTGGAATGAAAAATATGGGACAATTCGCACAAGATACACTTTATTGTTATAACAAGTCTGGTAATATTCTATGGAAATATTATGCATCTAAATCGCTTGCATTCGGTAATTTGGATTTTACCGCTTATGCAGATTGGTTTGTTGCTGATTATTTTTCTGTAATCAACACCTCGGTACACAAAAAGCAACTTTTTGTTCTTTCTTTACAAGAATCATATTCTCCATCCAGATTAACCGAGATAAATCCGGTTGACGGTTCAGAGATTCAATCATATTAGCGTTACAAAATATAACAAAGTTGTTGTTGTTGAAGCTGTGGATAAAAAATATATTCGAGTAAGTACCCAGGAAGTTGCCCATGATCCTCTTTTTTATTCTAGAATAATTTATACGTTTAATAAGAACTTTGAAGTAGTAGCAATTTTAGCAGTCGATGGATTTATTAAAATCCATAATAAGCTCGAAAAAGAAGGTAAACTCAAACAAACATATAATCAAGCATATCTGAAATCACTAAAAGATTCTATCAAATATTGGGATGGTGAGAAGTTTGTGAACACGCCGACCATGAATAAGAAATACAATAGCGCAAAACAGGTTGTCGATTTAGCTCATTAAATTTGCTCGTTACTTCAGAAAAGGTGAAGAGATACCTAAATCTCTGCAAATCTTTCTCACAAGAACATCTATGATTTCCCTATGGCGTGGAACTGTTGAGGTTTTCCGGTTCATGGGATTGTAGTATACAGTATGACGACGACCTTCGCGGAGAAATTTACATCCTTGTTGTTCGAGATAGCGAATAACATCGATTCGCTTCATTAAAGCTCAACTGCAATTTTTTCTCTGATGATCTTTTTACCGCGTAAGTCCCTCAATAGCAATTCACGATTGGCATCCAAGATAAGCTCGATTGCCTCACGTAGGTTTTCTCTTATTTCCTTGAGAGTTTTCCCTTGCGTGTTAACACCCGGTAAATCTTCTACATACCCAATGTACCACTTACCGACTTTCTCGATTACTGCCGTATATGTCTGTTCCATGATTTGATCTCTTTTATACTTTATGTTTAACCATAGAATATTAACAAAATTCAAATTGATTACCAAATACTTGATGAATCTCTTTAGAATATTGATTTTGTTGGCAGTTTTCGAGGAGGGAAGACCCGCTTTTTCCTACTATTTGCCGTAAAGTAGTTCACTTCTTATTTTTCTTGCCTTCATTTTCTGGAAACACTTACCAACGTGTAAATCTTACTATTGTAGTTAAAAGAAATTCAATCAATCCCAAAACTCTGAAAGGAATTCACATGAAACGAATAGCATTTCTATTCATACTGTGCGCCTGCAGCGTCTACTCGCAGACGTATTATATGAATGTAAGAATTAAAGGAGGAGGCACTACATCAATTCCTGTTAATGATATTCAAAAGTTAACATTTTCAGGAACCACCGCAGTTGGAAACGAAAGGTTGGCGACTGTCATCAAAACGTTTGCTCTGCTTCATAACTATCCCAACCCTTTCAATCCAAGTACAACGATTGAATACCAATTGCCAAAAACTGGAAATGTTGAAATAAAGATTTTCAGTATTAATGGTCAGTTGGTCAAGACACTCGAAAGCACTCATAAAATCGCAGGCACGCATGCCGTTGTTTGGGATGGTAAGAATAACACCGGACAAACCGTTGCAAGTGGATTGT
>JACQYX010000211.1 GCA_016207985.1 Ignavibacteriales bacterium
TCACGAGAACCCGAGCTTCGCACGCCGGTATTGTTGGTTCGGACTGAGGATTTATTATCGCTTCGAACGTTACTCCGGCTATCTTTCACTCTGCGTGAATTATCTCTAACGGCAGCAGAACCACGATCGGTGTTCGATTTACCGCTGTTCGTTCTGCCAACGCTAGAGCCACCCGGTAGATCGAACCTCGATGTGCTCGTTGTCGGAGTTGTATAATCTGATCCCCTTATATTAACATCGCCACGAATAGAACCATCATACCTCCTGCTACGATTCACATCACTCCAATCATAAGTATAGTAATATCCATAATAAGGGTAATAATAGTACGGAGAATACCAGTAGTATGATTGCCATGTGTACGGTGAATAATAAAACCAAGGATCCCTCGCCCAGTAGTAATCATAAAACCAGGGATCGGCATAAGCCATCGAGAATGCAATCGAAGGCCAATAGTACGATGGATAGTAATAACTGAATCCGACACGAGGTCTATAATCTTCACAGTATTCCGATGACTCTGTATATTCTTCGTCTTCATCGATGTATGATGTCTCTTCACTCTGCTCATCCGCAGTATATTGTTCATCATCATCGTATGCCCCGCGTGTCGTTTCCAGCTGAGTGTAACATCCCGACAGAAATAAAAGCAACGCCCCTATAGTTGAAAGAAGGGCAAATATCTTTAATTTATTTTTCATAATACACCTTCACTTTCTGAAATGATTCACTCTGAAATAATTACAATATTAATGCCAGAAGGGCATCTTCAATAATTCTAATTTACTTATATCCAATCAAGAAAACAAGCTTTTTTCAGGTCAAGTTCTCTATGAATGGGAAAAGTGTTTCAGGAATTAGACATGTCAAACGCTTAATCGTTTAGTTTTAAGCACATTATAGCGATTTTATATATTCAATCGTCATGGTACGATTACCTACACTAATTTCACGCTGATTTTTAAATATATCTTTCATATTAAAACCTATCGAGAAACCTTTCCCTACCGATAGTCGCGCACCGACGTTTAGATACCCTCGCCCCCTGCCGAGAGCTTTTTCATGACTATCATTCCATCCAACATTATATTCTACAATGAGCGACAAGCTGGGACCGACAGTCTTCTCGACACCGGCAAAAATATTCGGATCCCGATCACCGTCGGCACGCTCGAGACTGTAATTTACTCCACCATGAAAACTAAGAAAACCCAAGAAATTATAATTCTTGCTTACCACAGCATAAAATCCCAACGACTTGATGGTATAACGCTCAAGCGACTTATTGTAAAACTCTTTTCCCTGAGAATCGAAGCCGAGAGCGATTGCCGGAACTATAACGGTTTCATTAATCAGGCGAAATCGTACATGAAAACTAGGTGTCGAGTTCCACGCTGGTTTTTCATTACCGATTAAATTCTCTCCACCATATGAGATTCCGAGTAACACCCGATCGAATGCACCGATAGATAGTCCGACCAACAATCCGCCCCGCTGATATAAATCCATATCCATCGCAAGATTACCGTGCGGAATCATGCCGGCGGTGGGTATATCGATTAGATAACGTGGTTCATAAAGTGCTTCTGAGCCGGCACTTCCCTGTGCGTTTACAAAACTAAAATAAATCGCGAAAAGGATGACTACGATTTTCATAACATTAGAATATAACTATTGACACTCTCAATGGCAACCATTATGACTTGCATGTTTTAAGAAAAGATAATAGATTATCGAAAAACAACCGAAAAGAAAGGTACCTTATGCCAGTAAAACCGAGCGAAAAAGAAGAAGAATACTTTCTCCGACTCGAATCGCAGCGACTCAAACACCTCGCTGATGAAAGAGTTAAAGAGCTGAAGAAAAAAGAACGCGACGAGTTAAAAAACCTCCATTGGATGCACTGCCCCAAATGCGGACAGCAATTGGAAACAATTACTATTAAAGCGGTGGAAGTGGATCGTTGTTTTCATTGCAACGGTATCTGGCTCGACGAGGGAGAATTAGAAAAATTAGCTACGACCGAAGCGAAAAAGAAGAATGTCGTCTCATCGCTTCTAAAGATATTTGGCTGAAAAGAACCCGATCCTAACCGTTTTATAAATAGCTGAACCGACGGTAGTCGTTTCCCTTTCGAGTAGATCGGTATTCTGCCGATCTCTTTTTTCTCTTGAAGAAAGATTTTCAAATTATATTTTTAAAACCAAAGGGCTGTGGTTGTATTTCAAAAAAAAATTCTGCATTTTATTTTGTCGTTATGAAAGAAAATTAAATGCTACTGGTAATCCCCGCAATCGAAATTAAGAACGGCAAATGCGTACGCCAAGTACAAGATGTTGATGGATGTAAATATTCAGATGATCCAATCGAGATGGCAAAGATGTGGAGAAAAGAGAACGCAAAGACACTTCACATTACCGATCTTGATGGTGTAAGTGCCGGCTTTCCTGTGAACATCAAAACTATCAAGCAAATGGTAAAAACAGTCGACATCCCTATAGAGGTGGGCGGCGGCTTGAGAACATTCGATGCTGTGAGAAATGCGTTGGAAAACGGTATCTACCGCACCGTAATCGGAACAATGCTCGTCGAGAATCCTGAAGAAACAAAGCGTTGTATTGATAGATTTGGACCGAGTAAAGTTGTGCTTGGAATCGATGCAAAAAATTGTCGTGCAACCATCAAAGGCGGTGAAGATTCGGGACTTACACCAATATCCATTGCATTGAACGCTAGAGAGCTTGGTTTTCGGCGAATAGTCTACACCGATGTTCTGACAACAGGCGATTTTCGAAGACCAAATTTTGATGCATTAAAACTCCTCGCTCAAAAAATAGAACTTCGAATTACCTCTTCGGGTGGTGTTTCGTGCCTCGAAGATTTATTGAAACTTCAAGAATATGAGCCGCTCGGTATTGATTCGGTAATCATTGGGACCGCGCTATACGAAAACAAGTTCCCCTGTCAGCGCCTATGGCGTATGTGCGAAGCGGGAAATTACCCCTATACTGCACGCATATGATCATTACGGTCATCGGCCATATATGCCTCGATGTTATCGAATTCCCCGGTGGAAGCAAAACACAAAGTTACGGTGGGATTTTTTTCTCCTTTGCAGCGCTGGCAAATCTTTTAGGAAAAAATGATGTCATCATTCCAGTCTTCGGTGTCGGCAAAACAGATTATGATGCATTAATTGAACAATTGAAAGATTATAAGAACATTGATAAGTCGGCTATCTTTAAAATTAATGGTCCTACAAACCAAGTTCGTCTCATCTATTCAACAAAAGAGAAACGCATCGAGTGCTCAAAACACATTTCCGAGCCGATACCATGGAAAAAGATGCGACCCTTTTTAGATACCGACATGATATATGTTAACATGATCTCCGGTTACGATCTCACATTAGAAACGATGGACGAGCTCAGGATGGAGACGAGAGAAAAGAAAACACAAATTTATTTGGATGTTCATTGTCTACCATGCGATATCAATCCGGATTTTACACGGTTCTACCACCCGGTAGAAACATGGCGACGCTGGCTGTTTATGCTTCACGCTGTTCAGATGAACGAAACCGAAGCGGCAAGCATCAGTACGGAGCATTTCAATGAGATGACTCTGGCAAAGCACGTTCTTGCTTTAAATACGAAAGCTCTGCATATTACAAAAGGTAATCGAGGCAGCACGGTTTACATTGATCAGCACA
>JACQYX010000212.1 GCA_016207985.1 Ignavibacteriales bacterium
GTACGATAAGAGAGGATGGGATTCAGGTTTCATAGGTCTTCTGCGTCAATCAAAAATACTTCGGAAAAATAATTATGATCTCGCTATCGTACCGCATCGGTCGTTAAGGAGTGCTGCATTAGTTAGGTTTGCTCGCATCAAACGACGTATCAGTTTCGATAAAAGTACGGGACGCTGGCTTTATACTGAGCTTGTCCATTATGAACCTTTTTCACACGAAATTTCCCGCAATCTCTCGCTCCTTGCTAAACTTGAATTTAGTGTGGATAAAAAAGAATATCCACGATTGTATCCCTCATTTCATGATCGGAAAAAGGTTGGGCATTTATTAACTGAAAATGGTATTCAGCATATCGGTCAGTTGATAGCTGTGGCACCTGGTTCGGTGTGGAATACGAAACGTTGGCTGAAAGAAGGTTATGCGACTCTTATTGAGAAACTCACAGCGAAAGGATTTCATGTTATCCTCATCGGTGGGAATGATGATATCGATTTATGTAAACAGATTAATCTTGCTGTTCCATCGAAGCATGTTTACTCTGTAGCGGGGAAACTTACCTTTCTCCAATCCGCTGAGCTGATTAATCGATGCAAGGTACTGATCTCGAATGATAGTGCACCGATGCATATCGCCGCAGCGGTGAAAACCGTATGAAACGCATTACCGCCGACGCTGTATTACAAAAGGTGATGACATTACTCGATCGACAAGTGAAGAAGTAAGTGGATCGATAATCAAAATGGGAACTGTCGTTAAAATCAATCCATCGAGAATTCAATCTCGTCTAATAAACGATGTTGCAAGCGTAATCGAACGAGGCGGAGTTATTCTTTATCCCACAGATACGATCTATGGACTTGGGTGTGATGCATTTAAGAAGAAAGCAGTTGAACGCATCTTTCAAATAAAAAAACGATCACCACAAAATCCGGCATTAGTTCTTGCTGGGAGTAACTCCATGGTGGAAGAATTGGTCGCTGATATTTCTGATTCTGCAGCCAACTTGATGAAACATTTTTGGCCCGGTCCGCTCACGATCGTTTTTCGGGCATGCAAGGGAATTCACCCACTGTTAGTTTCAAGAACTGGTAAGATTGGTATTCGGATTCCTGATAACAATTTTTGTTTGAAACTTCTGACGAGGTGCCAAACTCCAATCGTATCTACCAGTGCAAATATATCCGGTGAGGTAATAATGTCTACATTCAATTCACTTAGAGACGTTTTTCTTGAAAAGGTAGATATGTTGGTTGATGGTGGTGATTTGAAGTCAACCTTACCTTCAACCGTCGTTGATGTCAGTGAGGAAAAGCTCATCATCCTCAGAGAGGGTATTATATCACTGAAAGAGATTCAACGGTTGCTCGTTTAGAAGGATTGGAATTTTCGATGTAAATGCGTACATTTATTAAGAATTTAAAAGAACATCACAAAAAACGCTCGGAAAGCGTTCTCGCTTGCGCCCGTAGCTCAGATGGATAGAGCGACAGCCTCCGGAGCTGTAGGTCGCGCGTTCGAATCGCGCCGGGCGTACTTCCAATTCAAAATAACTTAACGATCCCGCGCAACGGGAGAAGTTAAGTTATAATTTGAATTGCGAATCCCTGCTTGCCCACCTGCAGCAGGCAGCAGGCAAGCCGCTGAAGTGAAATGAAAGCGGGATAAAAATTTTAAATCACAATTATTTTAGGATATAAGGTATGCTTAAACCCAAGAAAAAAATAACAACAAATAAAAAGTGCTATAGATGGACACCCCGAACGTGGTATAATGGGACTTAAATCCATCGTCGATAACTACGGTAGCACAGAATCGGGGGAACTTGCTCGGTTGTATCTGGCGAACTGTTATCTAAGCATCGGAAATTATGATGAAGCTTTAAAACACTTTAATAGTTTTGATAGCGATAACGATTTATTAAGCGCATCAGCGATAGCAGGTATGGCAAGTTGTTATGAAGGAAAGGGTGAATATAAAAAAGCAGCTTCCGAGTTCGAGAAAGCTGCCGCAATGTTATCTAACCAGATAAATACTCCAGATTATCTAAATTCAGCCGCGATATGTTACGGCAAAGCAGGTGAAAAGGAAAAAGCGGTTTCAATTCTAAAGCGTTTAAAAAAGGAATATCCAAAATCTTCATTTGCTCGTGAGGCTGATCGATATATTAGTCAGTTCTCAATATCATAATCGAGCTTAAATCAAATGAACTACCCCGCCGCTAGCAGCGGGGTATCAAATACATTTTATTTATTTATTCGCCACAAGGGGCGGGGAATTAAACCCTCGTCCGCCTCTGGCGGATTAAAAAGCCCATCTCTTTAGATTAAAGGATGGGTTTTTTCTTTTTATTCTATTGTGATTCAAATTAGAAATCATTACTTTGTTATATCTTGAATAATCAAGTTGAATAATTATCGATTAAATGCTCGTAGGAATAAATAAAAATCTTTCCCGACGAATTCTTCAACTGGCGATTCCTGCAATTGCGGGGCTTTCGTCTCAGATGATTGTTTCATTGGTGAATACTTCTATGGTAGGTCGTCTTGAAAATACACATATCCAGCTCGCCGCCATGGGGTTGGGATTTTTGGGTACATTGGCGGTCACGAGCTTCTTTTCCAGTATGAGTACCGGGACCCATGTGCTGATCGCACGACGACAGGGTGAGAATAATCCATTAGGAGTCGGTGAAGTACTT
This sequence comes from Ignavibacteriales bacterium, assembly GCA_016207985.1. GTDB lineage: Bacteria > Bacteroidota > Ignavibacteria > UBA10030 > SZUA-254 > JACQYX01. The sequence goes on from JACQYX010000212.1 coordinate 2,700, forward strand.
AATAGTTCGCTTTTTGTATGTTGTATCCTCGGTCTAGTTTTTGGATCGTTAGGATATTTATTTTCATATAACATCATAGATTTCTTTTCAACGAACGATAGGGTAACTTCTGCCGGTGCAGATTTTATGCGTTACCAGTTTATTGGACTGCCGTTCTTTCTCATGATTGTATCTTATCGTGGATTTTTCTTTGGAATCGGACACACAAAAATATTTATGATTTCTGCGATACTAATCAATATCTTCAATCTTGTATTTAATTATATGTTTATGTTCGGGGCGGCAGGTTTTCCAAAGATGGAGCTTGCCGGTGCCGGAATCGGTTATACCATCAGTATGATTCTCGGTTGGTTATTTTTTGTTTCTATAACTTTTATTAGTGAATATCGAAAACATTATCAGTACTATTCAAGGTTTAAAATATCAAAAGAAGTCATAACTCAAATAATTAAAATATCGATACCTGTATCTTTACAAAATATTCTTATTTTGTTGGGATTTCTCGTTTTTGTCGCAATCATCGGAATCATCGATACTGTAGCACAAGCGGCAAGTAATGTCGTCATCAGTGCATTGTTCCTATCTATCATGCCTTGTTTTGGTTTTGGTATCGCCGCTCAAACACTGGTCGGACAATCGATCGGGAAAGGAAGCCCGCGACTCGCCTATGCTTACGGTTTTGAAACAGCAAAGCTCGGAACGCTCTTTACTATTTTTATCGGGATACTCTTCGTTTGCTTTCCTGAAGCCGTTTTGACAGTGCTAACGAAAGAGCAAACGGTTATCGATTCTGCTCGATCAGTATTACAAATAGCTGGCATTGCTCAAATATTTTATGGTTCCGGGATAATTTTTGCCAGTGCGTTACAAGCCGGCGGAGCGACAGTTTATGTTATGTTCGTAGAAGTTCTGACTCATTGGATAATTTTCCTGCCATTAACATACTTTTTCGGCATCAGTCTAAAAGGTGGAATCAATGGTGCCTGGATGGCTCTGCCTATATATATTGTTGCCTATACTACGATGAACTTCATGCGATTTCGATCAGCGAGTTGGCCAAAGGTAAATTTTTAAAAACGAGGAAGAAGCGAATTGGCATCCTTAATTACAAAATTTAAAAAAGCTCTTCTCATCGGCATTGCGAGCGTGCTGCTGATTCTTGTTTTTATTATCGATATTATACGTCGTAGTGTTGAAATCGACCTCGGTTGGATTTTACTCGTCAGAGAAATTGTTGCTGTCGTTTCGTTTGTTATCTTTTATATATTAATTGAATCGCTCTGGAAACGAGAGCAGCCGCCTGCAAAAAAACTCGGATTTGCTCTGGTGATTGCACTTGCTATCGGAACGGCAACGGGTCTCTTATATATCATCTCTCCAAGTGGTTTTGAGCTAAAAGTTACAGCCCTTCTTCCCCTCGGTTTCGATTCAGTCGTTTGGTCGAATATCTACAGTGTCGTTTTAAGTATAACGATGATTATGACTCTGCTCATTCTTCGTGATATTCTCTATGCAAAACGGAGAAAGGGAACGAAGAGAAACTTCATCATTCTGCTTGGGCTGATGATTATAACTTCTCTCACGACCCTAACCGCCGGATCTCTCGAGACGGGGATGATATCGACGATTTTATATATCGTCACAGTAAGTGCGATGCTGTTCAATTCGTTTCGGGTTTCTTGGATTGTTTATCTTTCAAAACGTGAAAAAATTCTGAGTATTATTTTCGGTTTCTTATTGTTTTGTATTTTTATCGCTTTCAATATTATAATATCGAGGGATGAGACTCTCATAAGCCGATCGGTATTATTTTATTCACCCGCATTACAATCTTTCGTATCGTTGGTAAGTTTATTTGCAGCGATATATTTTGGTATGACGTTCATCAGTACGCTGTTTCACTTGCCAACAGCCGAGGCTTTCGATCGTAAGCTTAGTGAAGTATCCTCGCTGCATAATCTGAGCAAATTAGTGACTCAAGTATTCGATTTCAATGAACTCGTTGAATCGGTTACTACAATGACACTCGATGTTTGTGAAGCGAAAAGCTCATGGCTTGAGATTATCCAGACACCACGGGCAAATAATCCGGCAAGAAAATTATTCGGAAATAATTCAAGTCATCCACAATTGACTACCGTTGCACATAAGAATATTTCTCGCGAAGAAACCGATAGAATAATGTTGACGATTAGCGAGAGCCTCCGTAAGCAAATTATCGATGGACGAAAACCGATAGTTATTGAT